>JBBIUW010000017.1:0-14823 GCA_037440045.1 Sphingobacteriaceae bacterium | reverse complement strand
CTAAACTAACAGAAGGATCATTGTCTTTTACTTTAATGGTAACTTGATATGGTGCTTTTCTGATATGAGCACAAGAGGTATTCCATGTAAATAAACCGTTGATAGGGCTTAGTCCAGAAGGAGAAGAAAATGTTGCGATAGGAGGAGTAACACCAAATGGACCTCCATTTGCCTCCATGGTTAAAATGTCGTTATCAGGATCGGTTGCTGTAATTGTTTTTGTAATAATACTTCCTGCTAAAATACAAGTATCAGAAATAGGTTTTATAACTGGCTGATTGTTGTTGCATGCACCCACGTTAACCTGTAAGTCTCTCAAAATATAGCCTATTAAAAAATAATCACCATCATCGTTTTTTCTCCATTCTTTAATAATCATAGCTAAGTTAAATTCATCTTGTAGTTGAGGTGTACACCATGTTAATGTACCTGTAATAGCATTTACATTGTATGTTCCTCCTCCATCAGCAGGATAAGAATATCCAGGACACGTTACACCGTTATGTCCTCTACATGTTGTAAGTTCATAAGATATACTATCACCATCTAAGTCATAGGCGCCAGGGTTATGTAAAAAACATTTTCCAACGCAACCATTATCAATTGGTGGAAAAGTAAGAACTGGAGAACTGTTTTTTCCAGTACCAAAAAACGGAATTACTAAATATGATTCAATATAAAACACTTGGTTAACAGAGTTAGGAATATTATTAACGCCAGCATTTCTGTTTGGGTCTTCCATACTCATTAAATAATTTCCTGGGCCAGGGTAAGTATGTGTTGTTATGTATTCATTTAATTTAATTTCTGAGTTAATAGGTACTCCTTCATGAGCAGGTGCGCACCCCGCAATAGGTCCATTGCTTCTTAATACTACAGCTCTGGTGCCATCTCCAAAATATAAAGTATCTTCACATCTATCAGCTGGTATTTGCCCGCCAATTACAGAAATGTTTGTATAGGTTGTGATTTTAATTTCGTAGGTATATCCATACAACCATTTATAAGTAATCTCTCCTGCACGATTGTGAGTTGCCTTTGATGTTAGGGCAAAACCTAAACAAAATAAGACTATAAGATAAAATCGAGACTTTAACATGATAATGAGTTTATTGTTTTATAATTTTTTTGGTAATGCTTGTGTTGTTGTTTCCAGTGATTTTTAAAAAATAAATGCCGCTGCTTACATCTTTTAAACTAAAACTAAACGTATTGGCTTTTGTTTTAACCCAATCTCTTACTAATAGTTCAATTAATTTTCCTGAAGCGTCGTATAACTCAATACTGAGGTATTCGGGTTTTTCTAAATTAATTTCTACTGTAAATAATTCTTGTGCTGGGTTAGGGAATAATAAAGTGGACGCTTGACTAGTTTTAGTGCTGCTTTTAATATCTGTTATAATACTGGCATCAGTAGCTATTTGAGCAACCCACGCTGCATGTTTGTATTTATTTAAAGTGTTAATGTTGTAGCCATAATATCCACTCATCCAAACTTCTCCTGGTTTGTTATACCTTCTTTGAGACCCAGAGTAGTCTCCCCAACGTTCAAGACTACCAGAGAGTACGTTAACATATGATGTTCCATTTTTTATTCGAAGCACATTAGAAAAGTTACCAGTAGCATCTGCTCTTATAGCAGATATACCAGGAAAGATTGTATTAGAACTATGATCAAAAGATATAATAGAGCTATTATCTGTATTATTTAATCCAGCATAGGAAATGTTTGGATAAGCAAAATCAAGAGTGTCATTGTTGATGATATAACCTGTAACAGTAGGGGTAGTAGATTGAGGGTTGTTAATAACTCCGTAATAAACAGTAACATGATTGTTTACTGGATTGTTGGTGTTATGAACATATTGTATTTTGTTGTTCTCATAAAATGCACCTAAGTTTCGGGCATCATTGGTTGCTAAACTTTGTGTAGTAACTGTTTGCCTACCACTTGGTGGAAAGTAATATGGTTGATTGGTAATTAATGCTTTGGCTGTAACGGTGTTTGTTGGTGCACCAATTGTATCGGTTACTTCTACTAAAAATACGGTGTCGTTTTGAGAAGCTAAATTTCTGTTAGAAACAAAATACATGTTTGGTCCATATAATTGACTACCGCCTTTTGCCGGACATAAATTTCGAATAGCTTTTCCATTAAATTTGATATTGTGATGCAAATATGAACCTAAAGGTAAGCCTGCATAACCACTATCTTTTTTCATTTGCCAAATAATTGTTTCTACAAATCCAGTTTGCCAAGAACTATCATTGTATAATAAGTTGATACTTAAAAATAGTTCTTTTTCTGTCATTGAAATCATTGGATAATCCGACCATAAATTGTTATTTAATGGATTACCAGGTAATGTATATAAATTCCAATTCCCATTTGGGTCGCTGGTTTGCGAAAAACCAATAATTATTTTACTTGTAGAGTCTACAAATCCAACTGGACACATTAACACAAATTTGTCTGCTTTAGGATCATACATAACCTTAGGATCAAATTCTTGGTGTTTGTTATTTACAGGGCTTGTAAAAGCAGCAAGAGATTTTACAGGAGGTGCCACTGACGTTTTGGTATCGTAAATTAATATGTTTGTATTGGTTACAGAAACTATAACTCCCGAATCTGAAATAGCAATGTCGTTATCTGTGGGTGTACTATTGCTATAAGGGTTCCCAAAAAAGCTTGTGCCTAAAGATAAACTCGGTAATGTTGTTTGCGTTCGTTGAACATTTTTACTTTTATCTTTAGTTTCTGGGTAGTTGTAGTGTATCATTTTGCCAGACCCAGGCTTAGGCATTTCTTTTACTAAAAAAGTAGGACTGAAGTCTTGATTAATATTGGCAAAATTTACAGTTGCTTTTTTTGTATGACTAAAATATTGACGAGCACTTTTTGTTTGAGAATAAACAGAGCTTATCGTTAGAATAATAGCACAAATACAAACTTTAAATTTCATATCAAATCAATTAAAAACAGTAAATAAAGATAGTGAAAATATTTAAAAAGGGCTGTTAAAATTCAGTTTTTGCAAGTAAACATAATTTGGATTAAAAAGTCAAATTTTCAACTGTATTTATTTCATAATTATTTTGTTATCACATCGTTTTAGCATCACTATTAGTAGTAATTTTACACTCTTTAACAATCTATTTTAAATGAGCTCTCATAGTCATGGTCATGCTAGTAAAGTTACTCTAGCAGGTTTAATTGTTACCCTTGGTATAATTTATGGAGATATTGGTACTTCTCCGCTTTATGTAATGAGTGCGATAGTGGGGAAGGACGCTATTAATGCGGATATTGTAAAAGGAGGAATTTCTTGTATTTTCTGGACACTTACTTTACAAACAACTATTAAATATGTTATATTAACATTAAGAGCCGATAATAAAGGAGAAGGTGGAATTTTTTCGCTTTATACATTAGTAAAGAGAACTAAATTTAAATGGTTGATAGTTCCTGCAATTATTGGAGGTAGTGCTTTGTTGGCGGATGGTATTATAACTCCTCCTATTTCTGTGTCTTCGGCAGTAGAGGGACTAAAAGTCTATAATTCAGAATTAAATACAGTGCCTATTGTAATAGGAATTTTATGTATGTTGTTTTTTATACAACAATTTGGTACAAGTTTTATCGGTAAGTTTTTTGGGCCATTGATGATGTTATGGTTTTTAATGTTAGGTATTTTAGGGGTTTATCAGATGACAAATAATTGGGGCATTTTAACTTCTTTAAATCCTTATTACGCATACAATTTATTACAAACACACCCTTCTGGCTATTTAATATTAGGTGCTGTTTTTTTATGTACTACTGGAGCAGAGGCTTTGTATTCGGATTTAGGACATTGCGGTAAACAAAACATTCGAATTTCATGGATTTTTGTTAAAACAACTTTGGTGTTAAATTATTTTGGTCAAGGTGCTTGGTTAATTGCTCACGAAGGCCAAACGTTAAGCTCTTTTAAATCTAGCAATCCATTTTATGCCATTATGCCTGAGAGTTTTTTACCATATGGTATTGTGATTGCTACAGTTGCTGCAGTTATTGCTTCTCAAGCATTAATTAGTGGGTCTTTTAGTTTAATTAATGAAGCGATGCGATTAAACTTATGGCCAAAAGCTAGAGTAAAGTATCCTTCAGAAATGAAAGGGCAATTGTATATACCATCTATTAACTGGTTATTGTTGGCTGGTTGTATCGGTGTTGTATTGTATTTCAGAGAGTCTATCAATATGGAAGCAGCCTATGGTTTAGCTATAGTATTATGTATGTTGATGACAACTACCTTGTTGAATTTTTACATGCATATGAAACGTTATAATCAGTTTTTTATCTATTTTATTATTGCTGTGTATATTGTTATCGAATTTTCTTTTATGGCGGCTAATCTGAGCAAATTTGCTCATGGCGGTTGGATTACACTATTAATAGCTTCTGTTTTAATGTCGGTGATGGCTGTTTGGTTTTTGGCTAAAAAAATCAGAAACCGATATACAGACGTTGTGAAATTAGCAGATCATCAGCAAAAATTAGTTGATTTAAGTAACGATGATTCTATTCCAAAATATGCGACTCATTTAGTTTATATGACAGGAGCTAATAACCCTGAAGAAATAGAATCAAAAGTTATTTACTCCATCTTACAAAAACGCCCGAAACGTGCAGATATTTATTGGTTTGTGCATGTGGATGTAATGGATGAACCTTATCGTATGGATTATAAAGTGACGCATGTTGCAGCTGATGATATCATCCGAGTAGACTTTAGATTAGGATTTAGAGTCGCTCCACGAGTTAACTTGATGTTTAGAAAAGTAGTGGAAGATTTGGTGAAAAACAAAGAAGTGGATATTACTAGTCGATACGAGTCTTTAAATAAAAACAATATTATTGGAGATTTTAAATTTGTTGTGATTGAGAAGTTCTTATCATACGAAAATGAATTACCTCTTTTCGAAAAAATCATTCTAAATGCTTATTTCTTCTTAAAGCGTTTCAGTTTAAGTGAAGCTAAAGCCTTTGGTTTGGATAGTAGTTCAGTGAAAATCGAAAAATTCCCTATGATTATTAATCCTCCAAAAGATTGTAACTTACATCGTATCAGTTAAGCCTTAATAGAAGCTTAATGCTAGTGTAATAGAGTGTGTCACTTTATTAGATTCATTAATTTGGTTTTGTGCCGTGGATGAAATGCCGTAGCTTATTTCTTGTAAAAAATTAGTGCCATGAAATTCGTAATTGGTAGCGTAACCAATTATAAATCCTAAATTAAATTCGTTTTGAAATCCCTTATGTAAATAACCTTTATCAAATTTTTTAAAATTTATTTTTGGGCCAATTATTAGATAAGGTTGTTTGCTGGTTAAGTAACAACTCATATCTCTAGCAATTGCAATCGCCCCATTTTCATTAGCTTTTGATAATGCTAAAGCAAACACGTGGGATATATTAAAATCAAAGCAGGTAGAATAAATTGTTTTTTTTTGCTTTAAACAGCCATTAGAAAAGTTACATTCAAATTTTGGTTTAAACACAACACCTTCATTAAGAGGCATCCATAAAAACATACCCAAACCAAACCCATATTGTATTTCAGTAATTGACGATGGAGATTGAGTTTGCGTTTTTTCTTGAGGAATTGATGTATGATTGTTTTGTTTTAAACAAAGGCTACTATATAATGCATGGCTTAATCCAAATTGAAAATCTGGAAAAGGTCCGCCATCAATTTGTGAAAATAAATTACCACAAAAAAATACGGGGAGTATGTAGTTTTTAACCTTCATCTGCGTTGATAACGCAGATGTTAAAAAAAGTTACAAAATAAATTACTGTTTAATTAATTCTTCCCAAAACTCAGCGCCACGGCGTGTGTGGGGAATAACAATAGTGCCTCCTACAATATTTGCTACTGCAAATATTTCATAAATCTCTTCCGTTGAACAGCCTTGTTGATGGCATTTTTCTAAATGATATTTAATACAGTCGTCGCAACGTAAAACCATACTTGCCACTAATCCAAGCATCTCTTTTGTTTTAACATTTAGCGCTCCTTCAGAGTATGTTTGTGTATCTAAGTTAAATAAACGTTTAATTACTAAATTGTCTTTTCCTAAAATAACATCGTTCATCTTAGCACGATAGTCATTGAATTCTTTAACTTGATTTGACATATTAATCTAATTTATTTTTCTTTACAACATAAGCACTCACAAAAATACTTACTTCATAAAGTAAATACATTGGAATTGCTACTACCATTTGAGAAGTAACATCTGGCGATGGAGTAATAATAGCAGCTGCTATTAAAATAATAACTACGGCATACTTACGGTATTTGCGCATAAATGCAGGAGTTAAAAGCCCCAAGCGCGATAAGAAGTATACTAATATTGGTAATTCAAAAACTAATCCCGAAACTAATACCATCGTCGAGATTAAAGAGATATAATCGTCTAATGTGTTATTGGTTTGCACTATACCGCTGTCGGATAATTGGTAATTGATTAAAAAATTGTAGGACATTGGAAATAGTAAAAAGTATCCAAAGAAAATTCCTATTAAAAATAATATAGAAGCTACAATTACAAACCATTTAGCAGGACGTGATTCAGATGATTTTAAAGCTGGTTTGATAAATTTCCATAATTCATATAGTACGTAAGGGAATGCACATATAATACCACCTAATAAAGCAATCCACATATGAGTAAAAAATTGCTCAGAGGCAGATAATGTTTGTAAATGTGGATTTTTAACAGTCATGCACATCACATCACCAGCACCAATTTTGTAACCTAAAGAACAAAGCGCTCTGTAAGAAATAAAATCTTGTTTTAAGGGGCCAAAGATGACAGTATCAAACAAAAAATTATTGAAACAAAATAAACCTACTGCAAATACAAAAATAGCTATAGCGCTTCGAACCAAATGCCACCTTAATGCATCTAAGTGTTGCATAAAAGACATTTGCATTGACATTTCTTCTTGTGTATTATCTGCCATAATAGGGGGCAAATTTAAGCATTATTATTGATGAGTTTTAAAAAAAATATGGAGACGAATGAGCCATTTATGCCCTAAATTCTAATACCAACTATTAATATATCGTCAACCTGATCTAAATTACCTTGCCAGTCTGTAATGGTTTTATTTAAAACCGTGCATTGTTCTGCAGCTGGCAGTTTCGCTATTGAAGTTAAAAGTTCTTGTAGTTGTTTGTATTTGAATTTTTTTCCTTTTGGCCCCCCAAATTGGTCGGCATAGCCATCCGAGAACAGATAAATCATCTCTCCTTTTTCTACGCTTACCGTTTTCAAAGTAAAAGGAGTTACTTCTTCTTTAAATTTCCCAATAGGTTGTTTGTCTGCTGAAATTTGTGATAATTGCCATGCTTCTTCCCATAAATCTGTTTTAATAGCTGGTTGGCTTACAATCCATATTGGATTATTGGCTGTTGCAATATGCAGTTTCATGGTGTTGTAGTCAAACACACATAAAACACCATCCATTCCATCATTTACTTCATAATCACTTTTCGAAAAAGTTTCCTGCATTAATTCATTTACTTTGTCAAAGATTAAAGCAGGATTTGATAATTTAAATTCTTTAATTGCTCTGTTTAACGCATTACATGCAACTATACTTACCATTGCTCCTGGCACGCCATGTCCCGTGCAGTCACAAACAGCTAAAACAGGCATGTTGTTGATAGACTCTGTCCAATAAAAATCTCCAGCAACAACGTCTTTAGGTTTGTACAATACAAAATTTTCTGGGAACAAGCTATCCATTGTCTTAGTAGATGGCAACATACTTCCCTGAATATATTTTGCGTAATGAATCGAGTCCATCACGTCTTTATTTTTTATTTCAATAATTTCTTTTTGACTTTCTACTTCTATTTTTTGTTTCTGAATTAAGGCAAATAATTTTTTGGTTTTACTGTTGTAGTAGAATAGAAAAACAAAAGCAATAACTACAATTACTAAGCCAGCAACTAAAAGTAATGTGTTGTTTTTAGAGGATGCTAATGCTACTTTTTCTTTTTCAAGAGACAACCTTTGTTCAGCAATAATTTTTTCTTTTTCAGTTAATTGAAGTTTGTGTTCAATATCATTAATGCTTTTTAGCTTTTCAATGTTAAAAATAGAATCTTGAATTCTTTTATAGTTTTTTAATGAGGTAAATGCGTTTTTATAATCTTGTTCAGATTCATATAAATCTGTCATCCCTTTTAAAGCATCTGCTTCTTCTAGTATTAATTGACTTTGTTTTGCTAAATCTAATGCTTGAAAAAAATAACTTTTTGCTTCAAAAATGTTTTTTTGTTTTTGATAGCATTCTGCTAAATGTGTTAAACCAGTAATTTCGCTGTCTAGCATTTTATATTGATGAGCGACTTGAACACACTTTTTAAAATGAATGATAGCTTCATTGATTTGGTTTAAATGATAATATATGTTCCCGTAATGCACTTCAACGTAAAATTCATGACCACTTTTTGGAATGTTTAGTTTTGAATGTTCATCCAGACATTTTAATGCTAAAAGATATTGACCGGATTCGATGTAGGCATGCGCTAAGTTCGTCAGTACACTTGATATACCTGTAGTGTCATTAATTTGAGTGTAAATTTCTTTAGATTTAAGTAAATGTTCTATTTGTTCTTTGTTTTTATTCAATTTGCCTAGTGCAACGGCTTTTAAGGAATATGATTTAGCAAGTCCGCCGAATTCTTTATACTTCTCAAAAATTGAAATTGCATTATTCAATTTTTCTATAGCAGTTTTAATATCTCCCTTTAAAATTAAGTATCTGCATTCACAATGTAGGGAATGTGCTAATTGAACATCTAATTTGTTTTTTCTGCTTAATTGCTCTGCCTTTTCGCAATACCCAATAGATGAATCTGGAATGGAGTAATATATACTTTTTGCAATATCGATTAATAATATTGCGCGTTTTTCAGGGATGTTGGTCTTTTTTAATAATGTTTTTAAGCTGTCGAATTTCTGTTGTTGAGACAAACAGTGGTTGCTTGTAAAAATACCAAGCATAATAATTACTATTAAATTATTTTTTAACCAGCCCCAATTCATTAAGGTTAAAAATAATCATTTATTTGATAATTATCGTCTTAATGTCTGCTTTTTAAGACATTTATAATGTCGTTTAATGTAAAGTTTTTTGCCTGCAACAGAATTAAATAGTGAAACAACAAATCGGCCGCTTCTCCTTTAAATAGCCCATCATTATTGTCTTTTGCTTCAATGACTACTTCTACAGCTTCTTCACCAACTTTTTGAGCAATTTTGTTTATGCCTTTTGCAAATAGAGATGAAGTATATGATTTATCTGTAGGGTTATTTTTTCTTTCTCTGATAATAGTTTCCAATTCGGTTAAAAAATTAATTGATGTATTTTTTTCGTTAAAGCAAGTGTCAGTGCCCGTGTGGCATGTTGGTCCGGCAGGAGTTGCTTTAATTAATATGGTATCATTATCGCAATCAATTAAGAGATTATTTACATTTAAATAATTTCCACTTTCTTCTCCTTTAGTCCATAATCTATTTTTGGAGCGTGAGAAAAAAGTCACACGCTTTTCTTGTTGTGTTTTCTCAAATGCCTCTTGATTCATGTAACCAAGCATTAATACCACATTGGTGATATTGTCTTGTATAATAACCGGGATTAATCCGTCGGGTAATTTTGTAAAGTCTAGGTTCATAATCTTATTTCAATCTTATTTTCTTTTAAATATGTTTTTAGTTGAGGTATGGCAATTTCTTTATAGTGAAAAACACTGGCAGCTAATGCAGCATCTGCTTTACCGTTTTTAAAGATGTCTTTAAAATGTTCCATATTCCCAGCTCCACCACTTGCAATTACTGGTACATTTACTGCTTCAGAAATTTGCTTGGTGATATCAATAGCGAAGCCATCTTTAGTTCCATCGTTATTCATGGAGGTAAGGAGTATTTCTCCAGCACCGAGTTCAACAGCTTGCCTTGCCCAATCAATCGTTTTTATATCTGTTTTTACTCGACCGCCGTTTAAATATACATACCAATCATTGTTTTCAAATTTTGTATCAATGGCTAAAACTACACATTGACTTCCAAATTGATTGGCTAACTCTTTTATTAATTGAGGATTTTTAACGGCTGAAGTATTAACAGATATTTTATCTGCACCTGCATTTAATAAAACAGATACGTCTTCAACAGAGCTAATTCCACCGCCAACTGTAAAAGGAATATTAATATGCTTAGCAATACGAGTTACTAATTCACTCAATGTTTTTCGTTTTTCGTTAGTAGCAGTTATATCTAAAAATACTAATTCGTCCGCTCCTTGTTTAGCATACTCTTTAGCTAATTCAACAGGGTCGCCAGCATCTTTAATGTTTTCAAAGTTGATACCCTTTACAGTTCTACCATCTTTGATGTCTAAGCAAGGAATAATTCGCTTTGTTATCATTTTAAAAATGTTTTTAGTTCATTCATAGTAATTCTTCCTTCATAAATTGCTTTTCCAACTATTGCAGAAGAACAACCAATATTTTTTAATTCTACTAAATCATCTAGTTTAGATACTCCACCACTTGCCGTTAAATTTAGAGATGGAAATTTTGATAATATGTTTTTATACAAATCAATGGATGGTCCTTGCAGTAAGCCATCTTTTGAAATATCAGTACAAAACACATATTTGACACCATTATTTAAATTCTCTTCAATGAAATTATAGATAGAAACATTGGTTGTTTCGAGCCAACCACCAACTGCTATTTTTTCATTTTTGACATCTGCCCCTAAGAATATTTTTTCAGCACCATATTTTTTTAGCCACGAAAAAAACAACTCTTTGTTTTTAACGGCTATACTTCCAACAGTTGCTAAATCTGCGCCATAATTAAATACAGTTTCTATATCATCATCGGTTTTGATTCCTCCACCAAAGTCAATAGACAGTTTTGTTTTGCTAGCGATTTTTTCTAGTACTTTATAGTTTACAACTTTGCCCAATTTTGCGCCGTCTAAATCAACCAAGTGTAAACGGGTAATCCCAATGCTTTCAAATTCCAATGCAACCTCTAAAGGATTCTCGTTGTAAATCGTTTTTTGCGCATAGTCGCCTTGTGTTAATCTTACACATTTGCCATCTATAATATCTATTGCAGGTATAATTTGCATAATTATAATTTGATAAAGTTTTCTAATAACTGTTGCCCTGCGTCACTTGATTTTTCAGGGTGAAATTGAGCAGCGTAAAAATTATTTTTTTGTAATGAAGAACTGTATTCTATTTCATAGTTTGTTTTAGCGACTGTATATTCACTTAATTCAGCGTAATAACTGTGAACAAAATACATGTATTCATTTTCTTTAATCCCCTTGTATAAGTTAGTTTTTAATTCGTAGATATTATTCCACCCAATTTGAGGAACTTTGTTTTCACCTTTAAATAATTTAATTTGATTGTCAAAAATTCCTAAACAATTTGTATTTCCTTCTTCGGAATAGTTACACATCAACTGCATTCCCAAGCAAATTCCTAATACAGGCTGCTTTAAATTTACAATCGCAGCATCTAATTTTCTTTCCTTTAAATAGTTCATAGCGGAGCTTGCTTCGCCTACACCAGGAAATATGATTTTATCTGATGCATTTAACTCATCAATATTATCAGTTACAATGGCGTTTACTCCAATTCGTTCTAATGCAAACAATACTGATTGCACATTTCCTGCATTGTATTTTACGATAGATACTTTCATAAATTTGATTTTTCGTTGTGCGTCATTGCGAGGAACGAAGCAATCTAATACTTAGTGTGAGATTACTTCGTCGTACCTCCTAGTAATGACGTGTATTATAAAACTCCTTTAGTACTCGGTAAACTCATATTGTTTGAATCCCTTTTTACAGCTATTTTAATAGCTTTTGCAAAGGCTTTGAAAATTGATTCTATTTTATGGTGTTCATTCTGTCCTTCTACTTTAATATTTAAATTACATTTTGAAGCATCGCTAAACGACTTGAAAAAGTGATAAAACATCTCAGTTGGCATATCTCCAATTTTTTCTCGTTTAAATTCAGCTTGCCATTCAATCCAATTTCTACCGCCAAAATCCAAAGCAACTTGTGCTAAGCAATCATCCATTGGTAAGCAAAAACCATAACGTTCAATGCCTCGTTTATCACCTAATGCTTTTGCAAACGCTTCTCCTAATGTGATAGCAGTGTCTTCAATCGTATGGTGTTCGTCAATATGTAAATCACCTTTGGCGTTAATAATTAAATCAATATTTCCGTGTTTAGCAATTTGTTCAAGCATGTGATCAAAAAATGCTAAACCTGTTTTAATATTTGCTTTTCCGCAACCATCCAAATTAATGGCAATCGAAATATCTGTTTCTTTTGTTGTTCGAGTGTGGATGATGTTTCTTTCAGGAAGTTTTAGATAATTATAAATATCTTCCCATGTTTCAACAATTTTATCTATTTCATTTTCAAATCCGGTTTCTTTGTCATAGTTTTTAATGAAGATAGACTTGCTCCCTAGGTTTTTTGCCAATTTTACATCCGTTATTCTATCACCAATCACAAACGAATTTACCAAATCATAATCTCCATTTAAGTATTTAGTCAACATCCCTGTATTTGGTTTTCGAGTTAGTTGATTATCTTTTTCAAATGTTCTATCGATGCATTGATCTTCAAATGTAATTCCTTCATTTGCTAAAGTATCAATCATTAAATTGTGTAGAGGCCAAAATGTATTTTCTGGGAAAGAGGGAGTTCCTAATCCGTCTTGATTTGTTACTAATACTAATTCATAATCTAACTCTCGCGCAATTTTTCCAAGCCACGTAATGACGCCCGGTAAGAATTTGAATTTCTCAAAGCTGTCAATTTGAAAATCAGTTGGTGGTTCCCAAATCAAAGTCCCGTCTCTGTCTATAAATAATACTTTTTGCATCTTAATTGTATTGTTTTAATAAAGTGATTAACTGTTTGTTTTCTTTTTCGGTTCCAACACTTATTCTGATTCTGTTTTCACAATTTAATAAGCCAGAACGGTTACTGATTAAAATATTTTTTTCTAATAAATAGCTACATATTTTATTAGCATCTGTTACTTCCATCAATAAAAAGTTAGCATCACTTTCAGTAATGTTTTTTACAAATGGCAATTGTTGTAATTCATTTTCTAGGTACTGTTTTTGTTTGATTATGCTTTCAACTAAATTATTCTTTATAGCTGATTTTTCCAATGCTTTTAATATCAATTCTTGAGAATTGGAATTGATATTAAATGGAGGACGAACTTTATTTAATATTTCAATCACAAAAGAATTTCCATAAGCAACACCTACTCTCAATGCTGCCAATCCCCATGCTTTTGAAAATGTTTGTAATACAATAATATTCTCAAACTCATTTATTAATTCAAGAGCAGATTGTTTTTCTGAAAAATCAATATAGGCTTCATCAATTACAACAAGACCTTTAAAATTTGCGGCAATTAGTTTTATTTGTTCGATTGAAATACTTGTCCCAGTTGGGTTATTTGGTGAACAGATAAAAATTAATTTAGTGCGATCTGTAATTGTTTTTAGAATTAATTTTTCATCAAATAAAAAAGTTTCCTTTGTTAAAGAAGCATTTAATACCTCTACATTGTTTAATTGAGGATACACTTTAAACATCCCAAAAGTTGGTTCGCAAATCAAGATATTATCTTGTTTAGGTTCGCAAAAACAACGAATTAATAAATCAATCAATTCATCACTTCCATTTCCTATAGCTACTTGATGTGAGTTTAAGTTTTTATATGTTGCAATTGCCTCTTTTACTTTGCTTTGCGAAGAGGAAGGATAACGTTCATAGTCTAATCCCAACGGAGAACCATAATTATTTTCACAGTTGTCTAAAAAGATGGCATCATCATTATCTAAATAATCATCTCTCCATACTTTGTAGGATTGAAGTGATTTAATATTTTCTCTTTGTATATTATTTAAGTCAATCATGATTTTATGAATTACTTTTTAATCTTACTGTTACCGCATTTTTGTGAGCTTGTAACCCTTCTGCTTCTGCCATTAATTCTATAGCTGTTCCAATGTTATTTATTCCTTCTTTACTTAATTTTTGATAGGTTATCTTCTTTACAAAACTATCTAACGATACACCGCTATAAGCTTTGGCATATCCGTTGGTTGGCAAGGTGTGATTGGTTCCTGAAGCATAATCTCCGGCACTTTCGCATGAATAATTCCCTAAAAACACAGAGCCTGCATTGACAACTTGTTCAGATAATTGCTCATCATTTGCACAGGCAATAATTAAATGCTCTGGAGCATATTCATTTAATAAGTCAATTGCCTCAGTAGTTGTGTTTACCAAAATTGCTTTGCTATTTTCTAGTGCTTTTGCTGCAAATTCTTTTCTAGGTAAAACAACTAATTGTTTTTCTAATTCTGTTTGAATAGTTTGTATAACATTTTCATTAGTAGAAACTAAAATCACTTGTGAATCAGAGCCGTGCTCTGCTTGAGATAATAAATCAGCGGCTACAAATTCAGGCACACATGTTTCATCGGCTAATATGGCAACTTCTGAAGGGCCTGCAGGCATATCAATAGCCACACCTTCCTTATTAATTAATTGTTTAGCGCAAGTGACATATTGGTTACCGGGACCAAAAATTTTATAAACCAGAGGAATGATTTCAGTGCCATAAGCCATTGCACCAATAGCCTGCACGCCGCCTACTTTAAACACCTTTGTGATGCCAAT
>JBBIUW010000016.1:0-14900 GCA_037440045.1 Sphingobacteriaceae bacterium | reverse complement strand
AAACAAAAAGAAGGTAAAAAACGTATGAAAGCAGTTGGTAACGTTGAGATTCCGCAAAGTGCATTTATGGCAGTGTTAAAACTTAACGATTAAAAACAGAAAACCAAATAATAGTAGAGCTGTGATATTATATCGCGGCTCTTTTTATTTTAAACAAGATGTATTATATTTATATAATACACAAAGATGAATCATAAAACATAGATATTGGTAATTGTAACATGTATTTTATGATGTTTCGGCCAAGAAGAATAAAAAAATTCAGATGGGGACGTACCAATTAAAAATAGTTATGGATGATAATAATGATATTATGAAAAGTGTAATAAAAATATGAGAAAAACAATCTGTATAATTTTATTCTTTTATTTAAATACCCAATTATTGGCTCAAAATAATCAAATAGGCTTAGGGATTGGACAAGGGGATGGAATCGACGACACAAAATATCAAATTTATAATAGCTTCACATATAAATTATTATATACTAAAATCGATTTTATACATACTCCAATAAAAACAAAATCATATAAAAAAACCAACCAACTTTTAGTCCTTTTAGGCATACAATCAATGCCACAATATAAGGTAATAGGTCATGTTAGCATGGGAGCTAGATATTTAATGCCTATTAGTAATGATGTTGTAACAAATACTATACAGTTGAAACCACAAATTAACTTTTTTGTAAATACAGGTTTAACGTATAATTTCTATAAGAAACACTGTATTTATAGTGATGTATATATTGGTGGTTACAAACAAGAGTCAACAAATAGAGGTCAATTAGTAACAGATACAGAAGCAGATTTTATGCTTACTATTGGTTACGCTTATTTTTTTAAAACAGAAAAAAACCATGATAAATAAAACACTGATGTTTGCGTTTATTGTACTGCTTAGACATCAGATTCTTCTCTTTTTAAACTCGCCAACCACAAAAACAAGGCTTGGAAGAAAATAAAAAACGTTACCCCTGATTGTGTTTCCAAAGTATCTTCAGTAATAAATGACAAGAGTGCAATTAAAAAGAATGGCCAATACAAATAGTGTAGCTGTTTTTTTAATACAATAGCTGGGTAAAACAAATAAAATAAAAACAGTAATAACCCAATCAAACCAAAAGCTACGGTTATTGCTAAGTATTGGTTATGACATCTTAATCGCCACACTAAATCTAATTTTGAGTGCATAGATTCATACATAGCATTGTAAGCATCTTGTATGTCTCCTGTTCCTACACCAATTAAAGGATGTTGCGCAACAATGTAACAACCTGTTTTCCAAAACTCAAATCGCATGGTTAGTGTATGGCCAGAAGGATTTTCGCCTCTTTGATATTTTGTATACTCCCAAATTAATTCTCGCCACCTCGAAATTAAGCCACTATTGATGTTGTATAAATAATTAGTGTTTCCGTTTTCTATACAAATAATATCTTCATTTGATAATGCGTGAATTCCCACAGAGTCTTTCGTTAAACCCTTACTTGCCATGTATCTCAGTAAGGTATAACGCAGGTTGTTGCCTTTTTTATCTGTACTATTAAATGCTATTGAACTTTTTTTATTCCATTCGTTTTGTAGTTCCTCATCATTAATATTAATGGTAATTAAGTTACCGTTTTCTGCTAATCCAAAAACAGTGTCTTGCAAATACCCACGACCATTTTTTGTTTTTTCTAACATGACATTAGCAGAATTATTAGCAGATTTTTGAAATGCATTTAAACTTTTTGAAGCTTGTATTACAATAAACACAACAGAACTAGCCAGTAAAAAAATGATGCTAAACGATATTTTTCTTGGTAATTTTTTTAAGCTATATACAATAATTAAAACACCACCAACAAATAGTAAACATAAGAAACCAGTTGCCATTTCGAGTTTATACATAAAAAACAATAACCATATAGTTGTTAGTATACTGAGTAATCTAACATATTTATTTTGCTCGCGTATTGCAAAATAAATTAACCCAATGTTTGCAAAGGCTATAAATAATGAAAAACGAATGTGCGACATAAATACAGACGCATTCCTAACATCTATAATTGTTTTTTTGGTGTAGCCTGCAAACACCGCATAACAATATAAAGAACTTGTAAAAACAGCTAAAAAGAAAAAACTAAAAAGTAATTTAAACTCTTTTTGGCTCAATGGTTTTGTAGAAAACAAAATAAGAGGCAACACGAGCAAAGGTATTTTATTCCTTAGATCGTCTAAACCGTGCCGCATATTTTCAGTATAACTCATGCCTATTACATGAAGCAAAAACAACGACACTAAAATCCAAAATATTTTATTGGTTTTTAATTGTTGCCGTTTGTAAGAAAAGTCTTTTTCTAATAACCAATTTGCCGCTAAAATAATTTGAGGAATACTTGTTGGTACGGTTCCAAACATCATACCTGCTGCTAAACCAATAAGGCCAAATAAAAAAATATAGCGATGCCAAACAGCAGAAAGCATAAGTTAGTTTAGTTCAATAAGTAACGAAAGATAGGGCTTTTTATTGCGGTAAAACAAGATAAAAATAGTTTATACTAACACGGCTGTGTTTTCATAAAACCACATTTTTGCCACATCCATTCTTATGTCTTCGTCAACCATTAATCCTTGCTCGTGTTCACTACTGTTATATGGAATTTTCAAATCCATGATGTAAGGATTTACCTTAATATCTAAAGGCGTTTGATGTACTTGATGACTAATTAATCGAAATAATTCGGCAGCAACTTTCTCTAAAACTACCATATTTTCTGCCACCTTATTCACAAGTACATCTTTCTCGTGCATAGTATCAATACCTCTTTGAAATCCTTTTAAATAATTTAAATCTAAAGGATCAATATATCGATTTTCGAAAATGGTTTTTTCGTGTGGTAGCCAATCAATAAACAAATCTTGAACGGCCTTATTAAGTTTACCAAACTTTCTCCCTAAACTTTTTTCGGACACAAATAGTTCTTTTAAAACTTTTAAGTCTGTAAACCCATGATTAGTAAATAACAAACAAGGTACCGACCAATAGATAGCCCAATCCCAAAATATTTTAAACACCATAATTTGTGTGTTACCCATCAATTTATATTTATCCTGATAAATTGGCAACCAACTCTCAAACCAAGATAAATGTGTTTGTTCATATATTTGCGCGCGCACGGTAATATCTTCACCTTTATAATCGCGTAATATTAAATCGCTTAACCAAGTATTATTTAGAGAAATAAAGTCACTACCAGGAGAATAAAACGGATCTAAAAACAAACCTGCTTCACCTGTAACAGCCCATCTGTCGGCAGAATAAACTCTGTTGCTGGCGTGTGCAAAATGTTTTAATATTCTAAAATCTAAAATATCTTCTTTATTTGGGCAAACATATTTTGCAGCTTGTGGCTCATGTTTCTGAATCCATGCTACTGCTTTTTCATAAGTGTTTATGGTTTCAAATGGATGAATATCCTCATCAGCAACAATACCAATACTTGTGTTTTTTGAACCTAAAGGAATAACCCATAACCAATAACCCTTATCCATAAAATGCACCGTGCTCAGGTAACGAAGTTTTGGTGCTAAAAAAGTTTGCCATTCTTTGTTTTCGCTCCACTCGTCAATATCAACCACACCCTTTACTCTAAACCAAGCGGCGTTAACATTATGTGGGGCTTCTTTCTGAAAGCCTAATTTCTTCTTTAATAAACTAATTCTACTGGTAGCATCAACTAACCACTTTGTTTTTATTTTTTTATCTTCTCGCTCATGAGCATAAATTACTTCATGCATATCTCCATCAGTTCCAAAAACAACATCTTTTGCGCGAGCTGCTAATAAAAAATCTGTTCCTAATTCTTTAGTATATTTCTCTAAATAATTTTCAAAAGTACCTCTGTCTAATTGATGACTTGGAACAGGTAATTTTAAACGAGGGCCTAATTCCACACGATTTGATAATTCTGTTTTTTTCTCGTCTGTGAAAAAGAAACGCAAACCGTGTTTTGGTAGCTCAAACTCTTCTAAATAATTCTTTAATCCTAATACTTCCCTAAAGTAATGTGTGGCAAGCTCAACAGTAGACTCTCCAACCTTATGAGCTGCAATGGCTGCTGCTTTATCCCTACTTTCTAAAATTAATATAGAAATATCAGGGCTTGCTTGTTTAAGCTGTATAGATAATGTTAATCCTGCCAATCCTCCACCAGCAATTACCACGTCATATTGTTGTTTCATCTATTTGATTTTTAAGTATATAAAAATACAATTTTATTGTGGCAAACAAAGTATTATAAAATAAATAAAAATCATTTTGTTTAATGATGATACTGGATTTGTTTGAGTATTTTTACCACACTTTAAAAAAAGGATTATTAAAGCATTAAACATAATAAAGGCTGGTTTCGAGGATTTTGAAAAAATAAAAATACTCGTTAATAAATTTGAATTAGACAATCGTGAACTTAAACAAAATCATTTTTTAGTTGCTAAACACAATAGCGAATTGGTTGGTTTTGGTAGGATTCGTAGCCGAGAAAACTGTTACGAATTATGTTCGTTAGGAGTTATAGAACCGGAAAGATTAAAAGGTGTTGGGAAACAACTAGTACAATCACTAATAATGCAAGCTAAACAACCATTGTATTTAGTTTGTATAATCCCCGAATATTTTAAACCATTTGGTTTTGTTGTTGTGGACGAATACCCTGTGTCAATGCAGGAAAAACTAGATTATTGCACATCAGAATTAGTTGTTCCCGAAAAGTACGTGGTAATGAAATACACAAACAGTTAGAATAAAAATTTTAATTTTACATTTTTTAAAATACATATGAGTTATATTATTTCAGGAATACAACAATTAGGCGTAGGGAACACTAACGTTCAGGAAACATTTAAATGGTACCGCAAAGCATTTGGTACTGATATTAAAATATTTGAAGAGGCAGCTATGGCCGAATTAATGTTACCATACACTGCTGGTAAACCGCATGCGCGCCATGCCATTTTGGCAATTAGTATGAATGGTGGAGGTGGTTTTGAAATTTGGCAATACACAAGTCGTCAAGCTCAAAATGCTGATTTTAAAATTCAATTAGGAGATATTGGTATTTACGCTGGTAAGATAAAATCGTATAATATTCAAGCGTCTTATTCACATTTAAAAAACTTTGGTGCAAAATTATTAACTGATGTTACAACGGCTCCAGATGGGAGAAAACATTTTTACATTCACGATTTATGGGGAAATGTATTTGAAATTATTGAAGAAAAAACATCTTGGTACCAACAAAAAGATTTTACAACAGGTGGTGTTTTAGGAGCGGTTATCGGAGTAAAAGATATTGATAAATCTATAGGTTTGTATAAAACAGTTTTAGGTTTTGATAAAGTTATTAGCGATACAACCGATACATTTGCTGATTGGAAAGGTGTTGAAGGTTCTCAAAAAAAATTCAGAAGAGTTGTTTTAAGAAACAGTAAACCTCGTGAAGGAAGCTTTGGTCCATTATTAGGAGATAATGAAATAGAATTAATACAAGCGTTTGATTATACACCTCGTAAAATTTTCGAAAACCGTTTGTGGGGAGATTGTGGATTTATTCATTTATGTTTTGACATCAAAAACATGAAAGCACTTCAGGAAGCTTGTGAAAAAGCAGGACAACCTTTTACAGTAGATGGTGGAGCTGGTTTTGAAATGGGAGAAGCTGCTGGTCACTTTACATATATTGAAGATGCAGATGGAACCCTAATTGAGTTTGTTGAAACAAAAAAGCTTCCAGTGGTTAAAAAAATTGGTTGGTATTTAGATTTACGTAAACGCGACCCCAAAAAAGCGTTACCTAACTTTATTTTAAAAGCATTGAGGTTTAGTAGGGTTAAAGATTAAAATGATATAAGTTTAAAGCCGCTGAATTTTCAGCGGCTTTCTTTTTTCTAAACAAAAAACTATTACCCAAAATATTTGTTTACATACCATAAAAGTGGTATTTTTGTATCCCTTTTAGAATTAATCTAATTAAGGATAAGAACTAAACAACTAACAATTAATTACTTACAAAATGATAACAGTAAGCAATGCGGCAAAAGAACATGCCATTAGTTTAATAAAAGAAGAAAACAAACCAGCAGATACGTTTATTAGAGTAGGTGTTGATGGCGGAGGTTGTTCGGGTTTAATGTACAACTTAACCTTTGATAATATTCTTAAAGAAGGCGATCAATTATTTGAAGATAATGGTATTAAAGTAGTGGTTGATCGTAAAAGCTTTTTATACTTAGTAGGAACAGAGTTAGATTATAGCGGAGGATTAAATGGAAAAGGATTTACATTTAAAAACCCTAACGCTTCTCGTACTTGTGGTTGCGGGGAAAGCTTTTCAGTTTAGTGTTTAATTGTTTCCAAACATTAAACATACAAACATCAAACATTAACAATGGCAAACGAAATATTAGAAGAACATATAAATAAAGATTACGAATGGGGCTTTACAACCAATATCGACGCTGATGAAGCGCCTAAAGGGTTAAACGAAGACATTATTAAATTTATTTCAGCGAAAAAAAATGAACCAGAATGGTTGTTAGAATTTCGTTTAAAAGCATATCGTAATTGGTTAAATATGGTGGAGCCCGAATGGGCACACGTTTCATACGCTAAACCTAATTTTCAAGATATTATTTACTATTCGGCCCCTAAACCTAAAAAGGAATTAGCAAGCTTAGATGAAGTAGATCCTGAATTATTAAAAACATTCGAAAAGCTTGGTATATCTTTAGAAGAACAAAAACGTTTGAGTGGTGTTCAAAGTAATATAGCTGTAGATGTTGTGTTTGATAGTGTTTCTGTAAAAACAACATTTAAAGAAACCTTAGCTG
The DNA here is from genome assembly GCA_037440045.1 of Sphingobacteriaceae bacterium. GTDB lineage: Bacteria > Bacteroidota > Bacteroidia > B-17B0 > Aurantibacillaceae > UBA4416. The sequence continues at coordinate 8,025 of JBBIUW010000016.1, read as the reverse complement.
AAAAAGGAATTATATTTTGTTCTTTTAGCGAGGCTGTTCAAGATCATCCTGAATTAGTAAAAAAATATATGGGAATGGCGGTTCCGCCAACCGATAATTTTTATGCAGCTTTAAATTCTGCAGTTTTTACAGATGGTTCATTTTGTTATATTCCAAAAGGAGTTCGTTCACCAATGGAACTATCAACATACTTCCGTATCAACGCTAGTGGAACAGGCCAATTTGAGCGTACATTAATTGTTGCGGATGAAGATGCTTATGTTTCTTATTTAGAAGGATGTACAGCTCCACAACGTGATGAGAATCAATTACACGCAGCTGTTGTAGAAATTATAACGCACAAAAATGCTGAGGTAAAATATAGTACTGTACAAAATTGGTATCCTGGTGATAAAGACGGTAAAGGTGGAATTTTTAATTTTGTTACAAAGCGTGGCTTATGTTTAGAAGATAATTCTAAAATTAGTTGGACACAAGTAGAAACAGGCTCTGCGGTAACTTGGAAATACCCTTCAGTAATTTTAAAAGGAAACAATTCAGTTGGCGAATTTTATTCAGTTGCTGTTACTAATAACTATCAGCAAGCTGACACTGGAACTAAAATGATACATATTGGAAAGAACACACGTTCAACCATTATATCAAAAGGTATTTCAGCAGGATTTAGTAATAACAGTTACAGAGGTTTAGTTCAAATTAAAAAAGGTGCAAGTAACGCTCGTAACTTTTCGCAATGTGATAGTTTATTAATGGGTGACAAATGTGGCGCACACACATTCCCTTACATTGAAATAAAAGATAAGTCGGGTGTTGTAGAACACGAAGCTACTACAAGTAAAATTGGAGAAGATCAGTTATTTTATTGCAAGCAACGAGGGATTGATAATGAAAAGGCCATTGGCTTAATTGTAAATGGATATTGCAAAGAAGTATTGAATAAATTACCAATGGAGTTTGCTGTAGAGGCTCAAAAATTATTAGCAATTAGTTTAGAAGGAAGCGTTGGTTAATTCAAAAGTTAAATTTAAAAATTACGCAAAATAAAAACAAATCTGCGGACATTTGCGAAATCTGCGGGAAACAAAAAATGATAAGTATAAAGAATCTTCATGCCTCAATTGGCGATAAACAAATATTAAGAGGCATTAATTTAGAAGTTAAAGCTGGTGAAGTTCATGCTATCATGGGACCAAACGGTTCTGGAAAATCAACATTATCAAGTGTTTTAGCTGGTCGCGAAGATTATGATGTGACTGAGGGTGAAGTAATTTTTAATGGAAAAAATTTATTGGATTTATCTGCAGAAGATAGAGCTCGTGAAGGTTTGTTTTTAGCGTTTCAATATCCTATCGAAATTCCAGGAGTAAGTAATATTAATTTTTTACGTACAGCATTAAACGAAATTCGTGCTTACCACGGACAAGAAGAAATGTCTGCAAAAGATTTTTTAGCATTAGTAAAAGAGAAATCAAAATTAGTAGAACTAGACGCTAAGTTAGCAAGCCGTAGTGTAAACGAAGGGTTTAGTGGTGGAGAGAAAAAGCGTAATGAGATTTTTCAAATGGCAATGTTGAATCCTAAATTAGCCATCTTAGATGAAACAGATAGCGGTTTGGATATTGATGCGTTGCGTATTGTAGCTACTGGTGTAAACAAATTAAAATCAAAAGACAACGCAACAATTGTGATTACTCACTACCAACGTCTATTAGATTATATCGTTCCTGATTTTGTGCATATTCTTTACAAAGGTCGTATTGTAAAAAGCGGTGGAAAAGAATTAGCATTAGAAATGGAAGCTAAAGGATATGATGAAATTAAAAAAGAATTTGAAATAGCAGATTAATATGTCGTTAGTAGCAGATAATAAAAGTGCAGTTACCCAAACGTTGTTAGACCAACTTCAAAGTAAGTCTTCAAAGGTTGCCTTTATGCCTGACGCAGAAATTATTTCTGCAATCAGATATTTAGAAGACAAAGGCATTCCGAATAATAAGCACGAAGACTATAAATATTGTAATATCGAAGCGGTTCTTCGTAAAGAGTTTAAAACAGTTGACCAAAGCTTTAATGAATTAATGAATGCGGATATTACCCCCCTTAAAATTGATGAGGCCATTAACTTGGTAGTAGTTAATGGTGTTTATAGCGAAGATTTGAGTGAGAAAATGATTGTGAAAGGCTTAACTGTAAACTCGCTAAACGAATTATCTTCTTCTGAAAAAGCTTTGTTATGCTCTCAAGCAAAATCAGATACAGACGCTTTAATTGCATTAAACACGGCGTTTGCTTCAAATGGCTTGTTTTTACAAGTAGACAAAAACAACATCATTCCCATGCCTTTGCACATAATTTATGTAAATAGTAGCAATGCTAATGTTGTAACTAATACTCGTAGCTTTATTAATATTCAGGCAAACGCACAAGCAACGTTAATTGAAAGTTTTTATAACATAGGCTCAGCAAAAGTATTTTCAAATTTTGTAAGTGAAAAATTTGTTGGAGAGAATGCAAAATTAACTTGTCATACTTTTCAAAACGAAGGAGCTTTATCATACTCGGTTAATACAAACCAAGTAAAGATTAATAAGTATTCTAATTACTCAAACACAACCATGACTTTGAGTGGAGAATTAGTACGTAACAATCATAATGTGGTGTTGGCGGATTCTAATTGCGAAGCACATTTAAATGGATTGTTTATTTCTAACGGAACTCAGCAAATTGATAATCATACATTAATTGATCATCAAATGCCACATTGCGAAAGTAATGAGTTATATAAAGGTATTGCCAAAGATAAATCTACAGGAACATTCAACGGAAAAATATTTGTTCGCAAGGATGCGCAAAAAACAAATGCGTATCAAAGCAGTAAAAATATTTTAATGAGCGATGATGCAACCATCAACACAAAACCTCAATTAGAAATTTATGCAGATGATGTAAAATGTTCGCATGGAACATCAACAGGTAAGATAGATACAGAAGCTTTATTTTATTTAAAAGCTCGTGGTATTGGAGAAGAAAGTGCACGTAAATTATTATTACAAGCATTTGCACAAGAATTAATAGACAAAATTGAAATCCCTTCTTTACAGGAAAGAGTATTACATTTGTTCGAAAAAGCACTTTAGTTATGTTTAATGTAAACGAAATACGAAAAGATTTTCCTATTCTTTCAAGAACAGTTAACGGAAAACCCTTTGTGTATTTTGATAATGGAGCCACAGCTCAAAAACCACAATCGGTGATTGATGCCATCTCACATTATTATTCATATCAAAACTCAAATATCCATCGCGGTGTTCATACATTAAGCAGAGAAATTACGATTGCTTACGAAGAAGCGCGTAAAACTATACAATTACACCTCAACGCTAAACAAGCAAGTGAAATTGTTTTCACCAAAGGCACAACTGAATCAATCAATTTAGTAGCACACTGCTTTGGCAATTTAGCTATTACTGAAGGCGATGAAATCATCATCACTCATATGGAACACCACAGTAATATTGTTCCATGGCAACAATTGTGCATTGAGAAAAAAGCGGTTTTAAAATATATTCCTATTAATCAAGATGGCGAATTAATTTTAGAAGAACTTCCTAAATTAATTACCCCTAAAACAAAACTTGTTTCTTTTACTCATATTTCTAATACACTAGGAACCATTAATCCTGTGAAGGAAATAATAGTAACTATTCGTTCGTTATCAAATGCCGCTATATTAATTGATGGAGCTCAAGCGGTTCCTCATTTAAAACCGGATGTACAAGATTTAGATTGCGATTTTTATGTATTTAGCGGTCATAAATTATTTGGCCCTACTGGCGTTGGTGTATTATATGCCAAAGAGGAATGGTTACAAAAATTTGGCCCTTATCAAACTGGAGGAGGTACCATTAAAACTGTAACCTTAGAAAAAACTGAATTTGCAGACTCTCCTTTAAAGTTCGAAGCAGGAACTCCGCATATTGAAGGTGGTATTGGTTTAGCAGCAGCTATCAAATATGTTACAGAAGTTGGTTTTGAAAACATTCAAAAACACGAAGACGATTTATTGCAATATGCAACCAAGCAATTAAACGAAATAGATGGCGTAGTAATTTACGGTAATGCTAAACATAAAACATCTGTCATTTCATTTAATGTGAGTTCTATACATCCTTTTGATATTGGTACTTTATTAGATAAATATGGAGTGGCAATTCGTAGTGGACATCATTGCACACAGCCTTTGTGGCAATTTTACAATGTTCCAGGAACTATCAGAGCATCCTTTGCTTTTTACAACACCTTTGAAGAAGTGGATGTGTTTATCGAGTCGCTTAAAAAATCAATTAGATTGTTGAGTTAATTTATACCAGTTATTGACCAAGTTTAACCATGTATTAATCATTCATTACCAATTGTAAACTGGTAATTTCCTATTTGGTTAATTCTGTATATTTGACAAACGATTTAAATATATATGAAATCAATTTTTGCAATAATTGTTTTTTCTTTCTTTTTATTTTCTTGCGGACTTAATGAAGATAACCGTAAAAAAGATACACCTACCTCTGGTAAAGTAAATTTATTTTTTGACGAAGGCTTAACTCTTCATATCAATAACCAAATTTTTACGTTTAAATCAACCTATACTAATGCAGATATCACATTACGCTCTTCTAACGAAAGAGAATGTATAGAAGCATTATATAACGATAGTTCAAAAGTGATTGCAATTTCTCGCCCATTAACCGAAAAAGAAATGGAGCAATTTAAATCAAAAAACATTATTCCTCAAACCTCAACTGTAGCTGGTGATGCGATTGCATTTATTGTAAGTAAAGATTTTGCAGATTCAACCATTTCAATTCCCGAATTAATGGAATTATTAAAAGGAAACGATAGTACATTTATAAAAGGTCAACACGTTAATGTGGTGTTTGATAATCCAAATTCAGGCAGTACTCGTCAATTAAAAGATTCGTTAATACCTAATCAAGGTTTTGGTAAAAACTGTAAAGCATTAAATAATACGCCAGAATTAATCAAAGCAATTTCTACAAACTCTTTAGCGATAGGTGTTTGCGATTACGCTTGGTTAAGTGATAAGGATGACAATACAACAAAAGAATTTTTAAAAACTGTAAAAATATTAGCGGTTTCTAAAAAGAATAACCAAACAGCTTATATGCCAGATCAATCAAACATTGCTACAAAGGATTATCCTTTATGCCGAACTATATGTATTATCCGTCGTTCGGCAGAATTTAGTTTAGGTAAAGGTATAGAAACCTTTATTGCTGGAGAAAAAGGACAGTTAATGTTTTTAAAACAAGGCTTGCCTCCAAACCGACAAGAAGAACGCTTAATAGAAGTTGATATGACCCCAATAAAGTAAAAGCGGCTGATTTCTGGAGTTAAACACTAAAAATATGTTAAATTTGGTCTTGTTTTTACGGTATTCTTCAAAATGGCAAGTAAATTGAAATTGATTAAATCGTATTTTTAAATTTTATCAAGTGAATAAAATAATTAAAATAAGCATTCTGTTTTTAGGTCTTTTAGACTGTCAAGCAACTTTTGCACAGTCGAGTAATGTGTATTTAAACGAAACTCGTTTAATTGTTGCTTCAGAAGATAAGAAAGGGATTCCTTTTGATGCTAATGCAGAATTTGCGTACATGATTTTAAACCTCACTACTGGTGATTTTACATTAAATGCCGATTTATCAAATCTAAAAACAGGTGATGCAAAGTTAGATTCAACTATTAAAAGCCAAGGACCTCAACCTCTTCTTTTTAAGGGAAATATTACCGAAAATCTTTTTTTGTTTAATCAGCAAGTAAATGATGAAAAAGATTATAATATGCCAGGGCAGTTGTCTATAAATGGCACTTCAGTTCAATGTGTTGCTCAATTTGACCCTGTAAATTTTGGTGATAAAAGCGACACTAAAAACTACAGAATAGATTTTAAATTAACTATTGATGCTAATAAAATAAGTATCTTAGGGCTCGAAAATAAAACAAATAAACAAATAGTGTTTGAGGTTATTGACGGTAAACTAAACACACAACTTTAATAGCTAGATTTTTAAAAACAATAAAATACACAGATGAAAAAAATAACATTAATAAGTGCAGGATTAGTTTTAGCAAATTGTACGTTTGCTCAAACATTACAAGATGCTATTACAAAATCTGATAATGAGCGTTACCAAGCTGCTGCTTCTGATTTTCGTGCTTTAATTGCAAAAGAGGCAAGCAAAGGAGATAATTATTTTTATTATGGAGAAAATTTCTTTAAAAAAGGCGATTTAGATTCAGCAAATATCTTCTATCAAAAAGGAGTTGAATTAAATGCAACATATCCTTTAAACTATGTTGGTTTAGGAAAAGTACTTTGGTATAAAGGAAATTCTGCTGATGCAAAAACACAATTTTTTAAAGCTGCTACTTTAGGAAATAATAAAAACACTGAGGTGATGCGTAAAACAGCAGAAGCTTACATTAATGCTGATAATAAAAGCTTAGATGAAGCAATAAATCTATTAAATGCTGCCATTAAAATTGAACCTAAAAATGCTGAAAACCATTTATTAATGGGAGATGCATTATTAGAAAAAAACCCAACCGAAGGAGGACCAGCAATTAAAGAATACGATAAATTTACAGAGTTAAATCCAAAATCACCTAAGGGTATTTTACGCGCTGGTAAATTATACCAACGTGGTCGTAACTATCAATTAGCTTTAGATTTATATAAAAAAGCACAAGACCTTGATCCTACATTTGCACCTGCATATAGAGAAAAAGCAGAGTTGTACCATTTAGCAGGTCAAAAAGCAAATGCGGTTGAGAGTTATAAAAAATATTTAGAGTTAAACAATTCTGATGATGCTCGTGAGCGTTATGCAGCGTTTGTGTTTAACAACAAACAATATGCTGAGGCAATTACCGAAATTGAAAACCTTCAAAAAAATGGTAATACAAGTTTATATTTAGATAGATATTTAGGATACTCTTATGCTGAACTACCAGGGAAACAAGATTCGTCAGCTTACAGAAAAGGATTAAATGCCATTAGTAAGTTTTTCGAAAAATCATCTAAAGTGTCTAATTTCAAATATGTTGGTACAGATTATAAATACAAAGGCATTTTATTATCTAAGTTAGGAAAAGATAGTCTTGGTATTATTGAGATGGAAAAAGCCGCTCAAGTTGATCCTAAGTTAGCGGGCGATATTACAAATGAAGTTGCTAAAGCTTATATGAAATCTAAAAAATATGCTAAAGCTATTGAAACATATGAAAAGAAAATGGCAGGTGATCCAAAAAATTTATCAGGGCAAGATTATTTTGAGATGGGACGTGCCTATTATTTTGGACCAAAAGATTTCGTAAAAGCTGATACATGTTTTTCTAAGGTAACTCAATCTATTCCAACTTTTGCTACAGCATATTTTTGGAGAGGTAAAGCAAATGTTCAACAAGATTTAAAAAACGAAAAGTGGTTAGCAAAACCTTATTATGAGAAAGCTTTAGTCTTAGTAGCTCCTATTTTTGAGAAGACTTGTACAGATGGTACTAAATCTGATGCTGTAGGAAGTGGTGCTTGTTCAGACCACGGAGGTGTTAAAGAAGTAAAACCGACAGCAAATGCTACAAGTTCAAAAGCAAATATTATCGAAGCGTGTGAATATTTAGGATATTATTATTTAACTGTAAAAGATAATGCGAAGGCAAAAGAATATTTTACTATAATAAAAGATTTAGATCCTAATAACAAAAAACAAACAACAACTAAATGATAAAAATAAAAATATTTTTCCTCTTACAACCGGCATAGGCTGGTTCGGATTGTGTCTTTAATCTGATGCGCCGTCAGGGCCGCCGCGCTTCTTAAACAGCGTCCTGAAGTATTCCGGCAGGCCGGTCAACATCTGCCACGCGCTGGTACTCGAGTTTGCCGTTGGCGGTGCGGGGCAGCTCTCTCATGGCTACCACCTTTACTGCGGGTCGCGGCAGATC
>JBBIUW010000015.1:0-14960 GCA_037440045.1 Sphingobacteriaceae bacterium | reverse complement strand
ATAATGGGGCGTTTTAATGATAAAAAGGAAATTTTGACTGCATTTTAAAAATTGGGCTGATACTGGATAGGTGATATGTGAAACTTTAAGAATGAAAAATGGCAAAATTTAACTACAATTTAAAAAAGCGAAATTCTACAAAACCAACATTAATTCAATTGATAATTCGTTGGGATAAGAAAAAAGTAATTTATTCAGCACAGGAATCTATTTTGCCTAAGTATTGGGAAACTGACAGTAAAAAGAAAAATTTTCAAAGAGCTAAAGAAACTCGTGAGTTTTCAGAATTTCGTGAACTTAATGTGAGATTAGATTGGCTTATGTCAGAGGCAAAATCTGCATTCCGTAAATTTCTAAATGATAATAACAATGCTTCTCCAACACCCGAACAAGTAAAAGATTTTTTAAATGTGAGACTGCGAAATAGTGAGGCTAAGCAAAAAATGACCTTTTTTGAATTTGCTAAAATCTACATTAATGAAGCAAGTACAAGAACAAATCAACATACAGGCAAACCCATTTCAAACTCTACTATTAAAATTTACAAACACACTATCTCTTCCTTAAAAGAATTTTCTGTTACGAAAAAAACAAGGATAGATTTTGATACAATTGACTTAAATTTCTATCATCAGTATGTTGATTATTTAGCCAGAGAAAAGGATAATTGTACTAATTCAGTAGGTAGGCATATAAAAACAATCAAGTCTATTTTGAATGATGCTACCGAAAGAGGTTTTAATAATAACCTTGCTTTTAAATCGAAAAAATTTAGAAAAATTACTGAGGATGTAGATAACATATACTTAAACGATTCATTGGTGGAAGAGATGTTTAAACTGGATTTGTCTGATAATTTAAGATTGCAGCACGTAAGAGATTTGTTTATTGTCGGGTGTTGTACAGGGCTACGTTTTAGCGACTTTACTAATATTAAATCCGAAAATTTCGAGCAAAATTTCATTAAAATTAAAACAGTAAAAACAAATGAAAACCTTGCAGTTCCTATAAGGGATGAAGTTAAACTAATATTAGAGAGATATAAAGGGGTTTATCCAAACTCACTACCTCCCACTATTTCTAATCAAAAAATGAATGCTTATTTAAAAGAAATTGGAAAGATGATTACTTCACTACATGAAAAAGTAACTACATCCAGTTCAAAAGGAGGAGTAATAACCTACAAACAAATTGAAAAATACAAATTAGTAATGACTCATACAGCAAGGAGATCTTTTGCTACCAACTTGTATAAAAGTGGTTTTCCTTCAATTAATATTATGAAAATTACTGGGCATCGCACGGAAAAAGCGTTTATGCGTTATATTAAAATTACACCAGAAGAAAATGCAAAAATATTACAAGAGTATTGGGAAAAATTAGGGAAAGCATCTTAAATGTTAACTAACATGAATATAAACAAACCAACAAAAGCTGACTTAGTAGAAAAGCAATTGGAGCTTACTTCTAAAAGGTTAGAGAATAAAAAGAAAAAACTGAACATTAAGGAAATGGAAAATGACATGAAAAATGATTTCAGTAGAAGTGTAATGGATCAGATTTCTGGGCTTCAAAGATTAATGACAGACTTTGTTTATGACACTGACAATACAATTTTTGTGAGTGAACCAAAATTCAAAAACGTTCTATCGAATGCAGAAATTTTAATAGTTAAAAGGAAGATTTTTTCACTTATTGAACAGCTTTAAAATCATTCTTCCAATTAAACTAATTTGAAAGAATGAATCAACAGCGAAGAAAGTAAAAGTATCAAAGCGATATGTTACTAGCAAGGCATGAGGATTAACTGTAGATAAGTTATTCTATAACAATTGGCTCGTTTTTTCTTCAAATTAAGACAGAATATAATTAAAATGCTTTTTGCGTTTCGCTGCAATATTTGAACAAAACAATTTAAAATGTTTTTTACCTTTAGCAAAAACTAAAAATTATGGCTAAAGAACTATCAGAATCAGAAAAAAGGTTACAAGAAATGGCTAATGAAGAAATAGCTAAAGCAGATAACAAAGAAAACATTGCAAAGGAAATACAAGAAAAAAAACAAAAAGAAGAAACTGAGTTTAGATCAAAGTATTTGGGATTAGAAACAAATCATATTAGAAAAGCAATTACATCTATTAGAAATGCTTTTAAACAACATGCTATTGATATAGCTCCAGAAGCAATAGATGGACAACATAAAAATAGAATGCTATTAAATCCAGTTGGAATTACAATTAAATTAGTACCACTTACAACTATAGTGGTTTTTGGTGATCTAGTTAAAAAAAGAGTTATTATTGAATTAACAAGTCATAACGGAACTGAAAGGCGTGAATATGATTTTAGCCCTGATGAAGTAACAAAAGACTCAATAATAGATTTATTTATGGAATATAGAGACTATCTTAAAAACAAATAAAGGAAAACTCATGCAAAGGAATAAGTAAGAGGCAGTTTTTAATTTAATAACACTCAGTAAGAATGCTCTGCTACTAACACACAAGTATCCGAAAGTAAACTGGAACTAGTTGTTATTAGCGGAGTCTAGTCTTAAATCTTATTCCATTCCTTGTTACAAATACCACATCGGTACTTTGCAGTTCTTCTGAATTAATTTTTGTCAATTTTAAAGAGGTTTCTTTATTTTCATTTACAGCCTCTGAATTAATTTTAGTTAGTTTCATAATCTATTTACCACCTCGTAAGTATTTCCATTCACCAATTTTCACTTCGGGGTCTCCAATATGTGGCTCTTCCGATTTTATGAAATAAAACTCTCCTTCCGCAGAAACATTGTAATTTAAATCAAATTTCTGAATCTTGTAAAGATTAATCCAGTTGTTAATTCTTGTGCTATTAATTATTAAAATTTTATCAGTAATAAAACCGTTGCAATCATAACTTATGCTTTTAAGTAAAACATCCCCAAAATAAATGGCGTAGTAAATTAGTTTACCGTTATTGTCATATTCCTTGTGCTCGCCTTCTTTTTCTCCTTTTTCATTATAGTTACATTCAAAATAAATCAACTTCTTTTTTAATGGGGGGTTCTTTTCTTCATCCACTATTTACATTTTAATTTTTCACGTTTAATTTGATAACTAATCTTATTTTTATTAATTAAAGTTCTGATTTTGCCTTTTTCCACATACTTAGAATCTCTTTAGACAACGAAAACTTTTCATAAATTTCCTTTGTACTTCCATATTTTAAGACAAGTTCTTCATCCTTTTTAAAATAATTTTTATAACTAATACCTTTTTCTCCTTCATTTACTTTGTAGTAACCTTTATTTAAGTCCATATATGTGCGTATTTCTGAACTCTCAGCTATATTTTTTTCGGTCAGTTTTATAATTGCTAAAATAGAATCTTGTTTTATAATTAAAACTTCTGGTCGAGGGCTATCATTTTTTAAAGAATCAATCATCTTTAGTGCTTTATTGTATTGGTGATCATTAAATATTTTATCAAGTTCGGATAATTTTGAGTAATAATTAGTCAATTCCTGTCCTTCTTTCCAGTTTTTGAGTTTAATTACAGGTTCTTGTTCAGAGGTTTTTTCATCTCTATTGTAGTAAAACTCTCCTTCGGCAATTACTATACCCCCTGCGTTGTATTGTTTTGATGTATATACATTTTCCATGTTTCGGGCAGTAAGCTTTTCTCCTACAAATTTAATTTCTTCGGTTTTTACTCCACTTTCATTATAGGTTATTTTGCTAATTAACAAATCAGCCTCGTAACTACTTTCATCTGTTAGTTTACCATTTTCATTATAGTCTTTGATTATTCCATCTTTTTGCCCTTTATTATTAAAGTTCGCTTCTTCAGAGAGTTGCCCATTTTTATTATATGATTTAAATTTTCCTTTGCATTTATCAGGATTTTCTGAAATCAATTCGCTTTCACCTTGCAGTTCTCCAGTAATAAAATAATCTTTAACAATTCCTATCACTGTATCGTTTTTATATTCAATGTTTCTGAAATAAGAAGCCCGACTTGGGTATGCTACTTCTTCCCAAGTTGCATCAAAAAAAACTTTTGCCTTTCCATTATATTTTCCATTAGAATAAGTTCTAAATCCAGTCGGATTAGTACCTGTTGAATCATAATATTGAGCTACTTCATCATTTTGCAAGATTCCTTTTTTATCTAATACACGCACCATTTTGAGGTAAATAGTTTTAAAATCTACGTCATAATATTTGTATTCGTATTTTAAATCCTCTCTCCTTGTTCTTTCAGTTATTTTGATTCCTACCTCATTATACTCAATTGCTTTATTGCTCATAAAAGTAGAAGGATCAAAATCATTTGTTGTAAATATTTGACCATTTTCGTAATAAAACGTGATTTTTAGATAAGGAAAATAATAATCATCACTCATAGTTGAATAAACAGCTAATTCCATTGGCTCATCAATTCTTGTCCATTGACTTGCTGTTAAAATGAGTAAATCTGATGACGATGGGATAAAATTTAATTTCTCTTTACTAAAGTTTGCGCTTATACTTTTTTTTCCATTCGGATAATATGCGCTGTAATTACCTGTCAAAATGGACCGAGAATACTTTATTTTACCATCCGTATAATACTCAGTTTCTTCCTGCAATGTTCCGTTTTTAAATTTCATCAAGTAACGCACTTTGTTCAAATCTCCTTGAGTTTTATAGTAAACAATATAGTCTCCAATTAAATTCCCATTATTCGAAACTGTATATTGTTCCTGTTTAAATTGTTTTTTAAATGGGTCTAAATAAACTGTTGTAGTTACCTGAGCATTTACTCCTAATGTTAATAATGTAGTTAAAATCGTAATTAATTTTTTCATAATAGATTGTTTTTAGGTTTTAAGATTTCTTTCAAGTGCCAGTCCAAATTTTTCAGTTTAAGTTTTTGTTTTTAGTCCGATTTGTTCTTTATAAGTTTTTCATTCTATAAAGTTAAAATTTCATCATGGATACACAAATGTATCCATAATTTTTATTTCAAGTTTCTTTTTATTAGCTAGGGTCAGTGTCAACTGTATAAAAGTATAAAAGCCGCATTAGCGGCTTTTATACAATTCTTTGTCTTGTTTCATCTCCAATATTAGGATAATCGATTAAATATTTTTCAAGTTTTTCTTTCAAGTCATTTTGTTGTTCCTCATTTTCTAAAACAAAAACTAAACTGGCTTGAACTTTATTGTCAAAAATTGTTACAGTTGGCTTATTGATTTTATTTTCTAATTCGTGTTTTCTACCCATAACATCTATTTTTTTGTCTTTTAAGATTTGAAAGAAGCCTAATAAATCACTTGACAAAATACTGTTCCTTATTTGTAATATTTCAGAGGATAAAATATATGCATTTTTGTTTGAACGAAACCCTCTTTTGTCTTTATCCATATACCCGTTATCTGGATCTAAAAAAACTAAAGAAGAATTTAATCTTTGATGTGAGCTTAACTTTTTTTCTCTCTTCTCTTGATTATTATGGTATAGTTCAATAAAACAGTCAAAATAATCCTTTCTATTTTTATTTTCAAAATAGCCGACTTCATAACCATCCTCGTTATCAAAAAATAATAACCTTTGCATCTCTGCCTCATTAAAAAATGAGTCTATTTCTCTGATATTGCGTTCATTATTATTCAAACACTCTTTTAGCAATGAGCATAATTTTACATTTTTTAGTCCAGTGTTGTATGCAACATAAACTGTATTATCTATGGAAAATGACGAAGGAGGAGAAGTAAGCATAGAAACATAATATAAAAACCTTTCATGCTTTAATATTGGAGCTTTTCTTAACGGATTGTTTACATCATCATCTATATTCTTTACTCTTATATGCTTTGCTCCGCATAAGTAACTTATTATATCAAATTTGAACAAGTCTAAAGAGTTTCCGAAAAATTTTCTATTCATAACATCAACTATTTTAGGTAAGGGGTCAGTGGCATTTGTATTAAACTATAAAAGCCACCGCAGTAATTAGCAGTGGCTTTTATAATTACGAAGATAATCCTTTTTTCTTGTTTATCAATTTTTTCAAAAATTAATATTTCGCATTTGTAAATACAATGAGGCGCTAATGCCACTGACCCCTTATTAAGAAGAGTCGGCAATGGGGTGTGCCACTGACAGTATGGCTCTACGTCAATAACCACGTTCATGGGACAAAGTTCTGTTCTGAGCTACTAATAGAGGGTAAAACCCTTAATGAATAAAAGCATGAATCAAGTATTACAAATTAATCTATCAGTTGAACAATTGACTGATTTGGTAAAACAAATTGTTGTAGAAGCACTTTGTGAACATAAACCACAGAATGTGAATGATGAAACCAAATTTATAACAAGAAAAGAAGCAGCTAAGCTTTTGGGAGTTAGTCTAGTTACTCTCATGAAGTGGACAAAAGAAGGGGTCATTACTGGTTATAAAATTAAAACAAGAGTTAAGTACAATGAAAATGAAGTAATCAATTGCGTAAGAAAAATTCCATATATCAAATACAGAAAAGAAGAATACAGAAACCAACTATGAGGCTATTCCCCTCATTATGAAAATTAAAAACAATGTTAAACAAAGAATTAAAAAGGAAAAAATGGAAACTAAATTAAATTATGATGTTCAACAAAGCAGTTCGTCAATATGTTTTGATGAAGCAGTGTACAGTAATTTGCCTGAATATATGGCAAAAATATTAAAACAATATCCTAATAAACGGCAAAAGGATATTGTGTTGTTAGCTATGCTTACCTCTTTTTCGGCTATATTAACTAATGTATTTGGTAATTATGGGGGAAGTAAAATTAATCCGAATGTATTTGTTTTTATAGTTGCTCCTCCAGCATCTGGAAAAGGTTCAATGCTAATCTCATTAAAAATTTTAGCAAAAGTATTTGGGTTTGTTAAAGCACAAAACATACAAAATAATAAGGAATATGCCATTGCTCTTGATCACCATAACAAATATAAGCAGGGGGCAAAACCTAGAAAGCCTAAAGAAATAGCTATTCATTTACCCGCTAATGTTTACTCTACAGCTTTTATTGAATTAATCAGTAATTCTAAAAATGGGATTATTATTGAGTCGGAAGCTGACGTAATTGTTAAAGTATGGCATTCTATTGCGGGTAGTTGCTCTGAAATTTGGCGTTCAATTTATTCTAATGAAAAGGTCTCTTATTATAGAAAAAAAGATGCTGAATTGGTTGAGGTTGAAAATGCACGATTATCCGTATTAGTTAGTGGAACAATAAATCAAATTTTAAACTTATTTAAGTCTGCCGAAGATGGGTTGTTTTCAAGATGTTTATTTTACCATTTTGATGAAGTCCCACAATTTAATGAACCATTTGAATTAGACAACACCGAAAAAAACGGATTAGTAGAAGATTTATCAAATTTAGTTTTATCCATTTACAATTCTTCATTGCAAGGTAATGAAAGAATATTTAGCCTTTCTAAAACACAACAAGAATTGTTTAATACGCATTTTAAGATTGAGTTGGATGAATATACTGAATTTGAGGGGAGTGATGGTGCTGGGTTAATTATCAGAGGGGCACTTAATACTTTTAAAATTGCAATGATTTTAACCGCCATTAAAAATACTGAAAATGAAAATCTTGTTTGTAGTGATGATGATTTTAATACTGCCATGAAAATATCAGAACATTTGATTAATTGCGGTAAAACTATTTACAATTTATTGCCAGAACAACGTAGTAACTCACAAACAATGTGCGTTACTCCTTCAGAAGTTTTTAATGATTTACCTCCCATTTTCTTAACTCATCATTTTAAAGCAATAGTTGAAAATAAGTTCGGGAAATCGGGTAGAACTGCGGAAAGATTATTGAGAGAGCTTTTAATTACTAAAAAAATCAAAAAGCTTAAACAGGGCGAATACCAAACAATTACATCACAGTTTTAAGTTCAAAAAATTAACCCCAAGTCAGGGGCAAACTATCCTTGACTTTATTAATCAAAAAATATAAATGAGAAAAAAATATAATTTTTATGCTGTATGGTACGGCAAAAAAATAGGAATTTATGCCTATTGGGAATGTAAAAATGAAATTGACAATGAGACAGGTGAACTTGTACCTATTGAAGCACAAGCCAAACCAAATACATTTGAAAGTGAGAAAAAGTATTACGGATTTAAAGGAGCTAAAACCTATGATGAAGCTTACAATCTACTCAAAGAAAATTTATTTAAGATGGGTATTAAGATTGAGGAAATTGAATTTTATTGCCCTCCTGATTATAAAGATTATTACAATAATGCAGGGTGGTAGTTTTTAATCCCTTTATTAAAAGATGTCTGTGAAAGTTTGCGCCATCCGCCATTCCGCCACAGGCATTTTTTATTTCTTTTTGGAGACTTTGAATTGGGTTAATTCACTCATGCTTATTTCTAAGGCTTTAGCTAATGAAATCATTACATCTAATGTAACTGTAAACTTTGCGTTTTCTATTCTCTGAATCGTAATTTTTGCCACATCTGCAATGTCTGCTAATTGCTGTTGACTTAACTCCCTTTCTTCCCGAAGTTTACGTAAATGAGTTCCAAAAGACTTTATTTCAGCGACATTTTTCACATTTCAAAAGTCGGCTTATCTCAATGAACAAACGGATACATTTGTGTATCCAAAATTCAAACACTTTTACATTGATTCTTCTTGAAAACTTGGCTAAGTTATGACGAGGCGTCATACATTAATTTCATTACCTTTTAGACTATGACGCCTCGTCATAACTGTGGGTTCATGAGCTTTAAATCAAACAAGGTAAACCGCAAATTTGGACTGTTAGTTGAAAATTCAAACTGGGAAAGTTTAGTGAAATTGGGATTTGGATTTTCTTGGCGCAAATTTGAGGGTTACATTTAACAAGTACTCAATTTTTTTGCCCGAAAATTGAGTACAAGGAAAGACGAAGAATGATTTTACTAAACTTTGTTTAAAGTAAAAGTATTCTGATAATCGAACAATGAAATTTTATTCTACACATAACAAAATGCTGAATAAAGCACAATTTGAGGGAGTATTTGCAAAAGCAAAACGACTGCTAAAACGACAGCCAAAAACACAAAACCCTTGCTATCTTATGAGTAGCAAGGGTTTTTACAGTGAGGTTGTTGTCCGACTAGGGCTCGAACCTAGACTCTACTGAACCAAAATCAGTCGTGTTGCCAGTTACACCATCGGACAATCTAAACTCCGTTTGAAGTTCGGGGCACAAAAATAGTAAAATATATTTATTTACAAAAAAATCATAAAAAAAAACTTTCATTCTATTTAACTGCCTTTTTTAGTTAAATTCGCATCTTATAGCTTTTTAAAATAATAATATGCAGTTTAAAAAATTAAACAACATTATTGGCTGGATTGTTTTCGCCATTGCAACTTTTACTTATGTTTCTACCATTGAACCTACTGCGAGTTTTTGGGATTGTGGAGAATATATAGCTTGTGCTTATAAATTAGAGGTAGGTCACCCTCCTGGAGCACCATTTTTCTTATTGGTAGGCCGTTTCTTTGCTCTATTAGCTGGTGGAGATCCTGCTATGGCTGGCAAAATGATTAATATTATGTCTGCTTTGTGCAGTTCTTTTACCATTTTATTTTTATTTTGGAGTATTACAAGAATTGGGATTAAAGCAATCGTTAAAAAAGGAGAGGAGTTTACTACAGGTAAGCAATGGGCTGTTATTGGAGCTGGTATTGTAGGTGGCTTAGCTTATACATTTTCTGATTCGTTTTGGTTTTCGGCAGTAGAAGGTGAGGTTTATGCAATGTCTTCTTTCTTTACGGCTTTAGTGTTTTGGGCAGTATTAAAATGGGAAGAAGAAGATACAACTAACCCAGAAGGTTCTATGCGTTGGTTAGTGTTAATTGCTTATTTAATGGGATTATCAATTGGTGTCCATTTATTAAATTTATTAACCATTCCAGCTATTTGTTTTATATATTATTTCAAAAAATACAAATTTGAATGGAAGTCGTTTTTTATCACGGGAATTATTTCATTAATATTATTGGGCGGCATCCAAAATATCATGATTCCTAAGATTGTGAAGTTTGCAGCAGATTACGAAATTTTCTTCGTTAACAAATTAGGCATGGGCTTTAATATTGGTTCAGCTATTTACTTTGTATTGTTGTTTGCGGCACTTACTGGTTTAATTATGTATACTGCTAAAAAGAAGGAATCTTACTACAAATTTGGTTTTTATACAGCTATCTTATTTGCTGCTATTGCTGTCATCTCTGGTTTAAATTATGGAGCAGGTGCATTTATAACTCGTTTAATTGTTTTAGGCGGATTACTTTATGGCATTAATTATTTAAAAACTAAAAACATTAATACACTTAATGTTATTTTAGTGAGTTTCACCACTTTAATTATTGGTTATTCATCTTTCTTCGTTTTAATTATTCGTTCACAGGCAAATACGCCAATGGATGAAAACGATCCGGAAAATGCCATTACAATGTTATCATATTTAAATCGTGAGCAGTATGGCGATTGGCCTTTAACATATGGTCAGTATTATAATGCACCAACTGACAATGCTAATTTTAAAGACGGAGATCCTGTTTATGCTAAAGACGAGGCTTCTAAAAAGTACAAAATAGTAGACGATAGAAAAAAATCTATCCCGGCTTACCAAAAAGAATTTTGTACACCTTTCCCACGTATGTGGAGTCAACAAGGAAATCACGAGGCTGCTTACCGTTACTGGGGTGATGTTCAAAATCATCATAAGAAAAAAACAATTATGAATGAGCAAACAGGCCAAATGGAGGAAATTCAAATTCCTAATTTTGTAGCTAACATGACGTACTTTATTAATTACCAAATTAAATATATGTACTTACGTTATTTTGCTTGGAATTTTATTGGCCGTCAAAATGATATTCAAGGTTTAAATGGAAACCCTTTAGAAGGTAACTGGAAAACAGGTGTTAAAGGTGTTGATGATTTACTTTTAGATTCAGATACTTCATTAGTGCCGCATGCTGCTTCAAATAATATGGCTAGCAATTCGTTTTATGCGTTGCCATTTATTTTAGGATTATTAGGATTCTTCTTCCACTTAAAAAATAATAAAGGCGATATGTGGGTTGTTACTTTATTGTTTTTGTTAAATGGAGTAGCAGTGGTGTTTTACTTAAATCAATATCCTTACCAACCTCGTGAGCGTGATTACGCTTACGTGGCCTCCTTCTATGCGTTTGCTATTTTCATTGGATTAGGAGTGTTATTTATTTATGATTTCTTAAGTAAGAAAACAAATGTGAAAACAGCAGCTATGTTAGCAACAGTTGTAGGTTTAGTTATTCCAACTATTATGGCTGCCGAAGGTTGGGACGATCATAACCGTTCGAAAAGAACCATGAGTAGAGATTTTGCAGTAAACTATTTAAATACTTGTGCACCTAATGCTATTTTATTTACTAATGGAGATAATGATACGTTCCCATTATGGTATGCTCAAGAAGTTGAAGGCATAAGAACAGATGTGCGTGTTGTGAATTTAAGTTTATTACAAACAGATTGGTACATTAATCAAATGCGTCGTGCAGCTTATGAATCAGCTCCAGTTCCATTTACAATTCCAGCTGAAAAATATACTCAAAGCAAACGTGAAGTAGTATATATTATGGATAAAGGGTCAGGACCAATGAGCTTGAAAAAAGCTATTGATTTTGTGGTATCTGATGATTTAGAAAATAAATTAGACTATGGTAATAAACCATTAGATTACTTCCCATCTAAATCATTCTACGTTCCTGTAGATTCTATGCAGGTAATGAAAGAAAAAGTAATTGCTGTAAAAGACACAGCTCGTTTAGCTAAAGCTATTAAGTGGTCTATTAATCGCCAATATCTTACTAAAAATGATTTAATGGTGTTAGATTTAATTGCTCATAATAACTGGAAACGTCCTATTTATTTTGCAGTAACTACAGGTGCAGAAGCATATTTAGGATTAGAAGACTATTTCCAATTAGAAGGATTAGCATATAGATTGGTGCCAATCAAAAATACAGAAAATGAAATGGCTCAAGGTGGACGTGTAAATACAGACATCATGTACGATAACATTATGAATAAATTTGCGTGGGGTGGTTTGGATAAACCAGGCGTTAATTTAGACGAGAATTGTACACGTATGGCATCTAATATGCGTATGCAAATGGCAACATTAGCGGGTGCTTTAATCAATAAAGGACAAAAACAAAAAGCTGAGAAAGTTTTGGATTTATGTTTAGAGAAAATTCCAGATGAAAATGTTCGTTATGAAGCAACGCTTTACACAATTATTGCTGGTTATTATCAAATAGGTAACATGAAAAAAGCAACTGATTTATCAAATAAATTATTTGATATTTATGAAAATGATTTAAAAGTTTATAAAGCTCAAAAACCAGTTCATAGAGTTGCGTTTAATCGTGAAATGGAACAAGCAAAAGAAATTATGCGCCGTTTAGTAATGTTGGCAGAGCAATTTAAGCAAGACGCTCATTCAAAAGAATTAATGAAACGTTTAACTGCTAATGTCCCCATGGAAGAATTAATGCCTGAAGAGCAACAGCAAGCGCAACCCATGCCGCAAGGTGGCATGTAATTAAACTTAAAAGCGCTTACGTAGTAAGCGCTTTTTTTATTTAAAAATACAGCAATGGATTCTATTACTTTTCCAACTTATAGAAAATATAAGAACAATAAAAACTTCTTTAAAATTATCAATGAAAATGAATTTGAAGAAATTAGTTTTATTGGTTCTAAAGTAATAGTCACCCAGCACCTTGCAAAAATTTTACCTGATAGAAACTTAATTGCTGATTTACTTTATGACAGTAGTTTTGCTACAACATCAACAAAAGAAGAATTCGAATCATATTTAAAATAATTATATTGTCAGGCTCAGCGTAGTCGAAGCCTCTTAAAACAAAAAATACCATGAATAAAATTGCCATTATAGGATGTGGAAATATGGGACTCATATATGCTAATTCCTTTTTACGATATAAAATAGTTACCAAAGAAAATTTATTGTTAGTTGAAAAAAATATTGACCGACAAAATAGCTTATCTGCCATGAATATTGGTAAAGTTGTTACAACAGATGATGTCTTAATATCAGAATGTAACATTGTTATTTTGGCTGTGAAACCTCAAGATTTTAAAGAGTTGGCACAAAGCTTAAAACAAGTTGTTAATCCTTCATGTGTTGTATTATCAATTATGGCAGGTACAGAAATATCGTTTATTCAATCCTCATTAAACCATCAGTTAATTGTAAGAGCAATGCCAAATTTACCTGTTGAAATAAGTATGGGCATGACCGCTTTTACAACTTCAGATAATTTATCTCATGAAAAAATTATGCTTGTAGAAAATTTATTATCTACTACTGGAAGAACTTTATACTTAAAAGAAGAAAAACAATTAAATGCAGTAACTGCATTAAGCGGAAGCGGACCAGCTTACTTTTTTTATTTTATGAAACATTTGGTTGATGCTGGTGTAAAGATGGGATTAGATGAACATGTGTCAGCTATACTAGCAAAACAAACGATGTTGGGTTCTTTTCATTTAATTAATAACGGGCAAAAAACCTTGGATGAATATATTACTTCAGTTGCTTCAAAAGGTGGAACAACCGAAGCAGCTTTGAAAACTTTTAATGAGCACCATATGGGAGAAGTAATTGTGAAAGCCTTATTAAATGCAGAGCATAGGGCAGGGGAGTTGAGTATTAAATAACAAACAAAAGGCTACCATTTGGTAGCCTTTTTTATTATATGTTTTTTATGGTTATTCTTTTATAAATTTTATTGTTGAGGTATTTTCGCCCGAAATTAATTTTACAAAATAAATTCCTGCAGATAAATCACTCACATTGATAGAGGTTTGATAAAGGTCTTTATAATCTTCAGAAATTAAAACTTTTCCTAAAGCATCCATGATTTCTATTTTAAAATTTGTTGCTTTTGAGTTGAAGTTAATATTTAAAATAGCATTTGTTGGGTTAGGTGATAAGGTAAATTCATTTTGGTTTTTATGTTCTTTAATACCCGTTGTTAAACATTGGTTTAATGTTGAGTTATAGATTGAGTTTAAACTTTGAACATCTATGTCCAATTTGCCTAAAGGATGATTAGTAATACTGTCAAAAGATGCGATGTACGCATATTCAAGTTCATGAACAGCGCCTGGTTGTAACGTAAATGGTCCAGAGTTCATTACAAAACGTTTATCAGTGATATAAGTACTAGATACAGGTTCTGTCCAGTTAGATGCTCCGCAAGGCCCATTTGTGTAAGTGTTACTAGGGAAAGCATAATTTGTTGAAGTCGTTCCGCCATATCCATTTCCTCCACAAGTTAATGGTGTTCCGTCTTTCCAATATCCAGTCATATATTGATAATACTCAGTAGCATTACTAGGGTCAGTTTGAGATACAGGAACTCCTGGGAATGAATTATTAAAAGACATAAAACCAGTCATGTTCATTTGCTCCAAAGGTTCATCAATCACACCATCTCCGTCATCATCAATACTATTAGTTGAATTAATAGGACCTTTTAATTGTACAATTCCAATTGCTGGTTCATTGGCAGGGGAACTCGAACCGTTATAAGAATAAGCGTAATGATCTGCAACATCACATCCTACGTAGTCATCCATGTATGATCCTAAATCAAAATCATTAAATAAACTGGTATATGTATTAAGTAACGCGTTGGAACTTCGGTTTATAATTTTGTAATTATAAAAAGTCGTATAATTTAAATAAGGATTATTGGATGTAATGCTTCAAGGACCGTATGCGTATGCCATTAAACGAATTTCAGTTCCTATAGCAACTCCCCCCGAACTTTGATGTGATAAATAATTATCATTAAAAACAGTAAAAATTGCCTGGTCGCCTTTTATTAATGGA
>JBBIUW010000014.1:0-15045 GCA_037440045.1 Sphingobacteriaceae bacterium | reverse complement strand
AATTGTTACGTATTGAGGAACAATTAGGAAACAATGCCAGATACATTGGAAAAGACTTTAAGTTTTTGAAAAAGTAAACAAATAAAAATTCAAAAATCCCGCTAATATTCATAGCGGGATTTTTTTATGCACATTACTATTCAAAAAAATTCTAAACAAAAAAAAAGCATCAGCTATTTAAAACTGATGCTTTTTTTGTAAAAATGTTTAGTATTAGAACTTCGCACGTATTTTACGAACTTTGCCTCTTCTGTGTTTTCCAAAGAAATGTCCATAACGTCCTCTATAAAAACTTGATTTCCCTCTTAATACATAGCTATAGCTTAAACTCATTGTCATGTAGCCATCTTTGTGTGTTTTATCTCCTCGTTTATTAGTTGTTCCTGTAGCTGCATCATATCCGAAATTTTTAGCAAAATTAGGGTCTAAGCCAGAAACCTCATCAGTACGATTAGACAATGCCGCTCCTTCTGCACTCATACCAGAAGGATCTGCATAATTACCGCTTACATCATCTAAATAATCGGTGAATGTTGTACGGTAGTTAATTTCATAACCGATACGGTGTTTTTTATGAAATGTAAAATAAAAACCAACACCCGCAGGTATATTAATTCCAACAGGAGAGTAAGAAACACCTTCTGTGTGCAAAGGGCGAAGTTTCACATTTCCGTCTAATGTTTTAGGATTTGAATAGTATGCTCCTACTCCTGCAAAGAAATAAGCTCTAAAACCATTTCTGTATCTATATGTATTACCTAAATCATTATCCTCATAAAAGAACACCTGACCTGTAACTGCTAAATCAAAAATATCATTTTTAAAATTTAAGTTTCTGGCATTACGAGCAGGATTCGATGATAATTTATCATCTCCTTCAATACGTAAATAATCTAAAGCAACCTTAACTGATAATTTTTGATGTACTTTATAACGAGCAAAACCGCCAACATTCCAGCGTGTTTTAGCCATTTTCATATCAGCTACAAAGTCTCTTCTTGTTTTTTCTTTACCGCCAATATCTCCTAAATAATTGGATACGCCTAAGGCAAAACCATAATCCCAAAGCCATTGTGCTTTGGTAACAGTTGTGGTGAATAAAATAAAAAATATGATAAAACTTTTTTTCATTGATGATGTGAGTTATTTAATCTATACAAAAATAATAAAATCTTTAACTTTACACCAAAAATAATACCATTATGGATACAATTAAGCAATTATTTAACATAAAGTACCCTATTATACAAGGCGGAATGATTTGGTGTAGTGGCTGGGAATTAGCTTCAGCAGTTTCAAATGCTGGTGGATTGGGACTTATAGGCTCTGGCTCTATGTATCCTGAAATTTTAAGGGAACAGATAAAAAAATGTAAACAAGCTACTAACAATCCTTTTGGTGTTAATGTTCCTCTTCTGTATCCTAATATTGAGGAGCATATCAAAATTATCATCGAGGAAGGCGTAAAAATTGTATTTACCTCCGCTGGTAATCCAAAAACATGGACCAATCATCTCAAATCTCATGGAATTACAGTAGTTCATGTGGTTTCTAATGTGAAATTTGCCATTAAATGTCAAGAAGCAGGTGTAGATGCTATTGTTGCCGAGGGCTTTGAAGCAGGTGGACATAATGGAAGAGAAGAAACTACTACTCTAGTTTTGATTCCTCAGGTAAAAAAAGCAATTTCTATTCCCTTAATTGCCGCAGGAGGTATTGGCTCAGGAAGAGCTATGGCTGCAGCTTTTGCTTTAGGAGCTCAAGGAGTACAAATTGGTAGCCGTTTTGTTACCACTACAGAATCATCTGCGCATATTAATTTTAAAAACGCTATTGTTACTGCCAAAGAAGGTGATACTCAATTATCATTAAAACAATTAACCCCAGTTTAGATTATTAAAAAATCCATTTTTGATAAAGTAAACGAGCTTGAAAAAAAGGGAGCTTCAATAGAGGAATTATCAGAACTATTAGGAAGAGGAAGGGCTAAAAAAGGAATGTTTGAAGGTGATTTAACTGAAGGTGAATTAGAAATAGGTCAAGTATCAGGCGGTATAGATAAAATAACAAGTGTTAAAGAAGTGATTGATGAAATAGTTACTGAATATAACTCTACAATAAAATCTGTAGAACATTTTTATTTATAATTTAATCAAATAAAAGTGAGTCAATTCTACTGTATCTGCTTTTTGCACAGTAATATCTTTTGAATTTGGATATAGTTCGTTAATAGATGATTTTGGGAGTAAAACAAAATCGGCATTAGTTAATATCTCAGGTGCATTTTTGGTGCTTAAAAAATAGGCGTCTCTATTAGCCAATAAATTAATAATAAATGGTTTTCCAAAAGCAATATTTTGGTTTGGTTTTACTAGTGTTTTTATATATTCAAAATCTTTTAAAATACTTGCTTCATAAGGGCCAACAGATGTATGAGTATTTTTAATTGCCAACCAAACTGTTTTTGAATTACTTAAAAATACAAATGCAAAAAAACTAACTATTACAAGCTGATTGTACATAAACTGAATTTTATTTATTACGATGGTTATTCCCGAAATGATATAATAAAATAGCAAGGGTACTATTGGTATTAAATACTTTATGGTATCAGCATTGTATGGATAGATAAACAAAAACAAGAAATAAAATATAAAACTAAAAAAAACAACATCTCTTTTTTTTATGATTGAATAAACAAAACCAATGATAAAAAAAGTGAATGCAAAAAATGTGACAATATAATTCATCCAGTAAGGTATTTCTTGCTCAAAAAACAAAGTTAAATACCGTACATACAACGATATATTCTCAATAACAGACTGTGTGCTTAGTCCCGATGAAACAATACCTCCATACAATCCTACTTCGTGATTGACTACTTTATTTAAAATTAAACCGTTTAATATCCAAACAGTTATTCCAAACACTAATACACTCAATAACACTTTTGTGGCTTTAATTTTTATAGTTTCTTCTTTTTCAAAAATCAACATAAACAAGTATGCACCTACTAAAGATAAACCTACAAACCTTACAGAAACCAATAAGCCTAATAAAACAGGGATGACATAAACACTTTGTTTTTTGTACTTAAACAGTAAAAACAGTATAAGAAAAAACAAAGCAATGTATAAAAACTCAGGAACAACTTCTGATTTTAATCTTAGTAACAAAAAATTATAAAAAACACTTAACGTTACCGTAAAACTAATAAGTGAAGAATATTGAGTTGTGAGAAATAAAAAAAAACAAACAGCTGATAATGTATATAAAACTGAAATAACATCAACATATTGTTGTATCTCAATAGTAGGGCTGATTATGCTTAATACTAAAGAAAAAAATACACTTCGCTTAGAACTACTGTATTCATTAATATTTAAAACCTGGTTATAAGTAGTAGATGGGGTATGAATTTGTTGCGACTGATAAATATATTGTGCAAAATCATCACCCCAATCGGGATATTTTTGAGAATGAATAAAAAAACTGGGAATTAAAACAATAATTAATGCAACTAAAAACCACCCTTTTTTAAAATCCATATGTTTTAATAAGAAGGTCATTTTTGATGTTTAGTATTTAATTTTGCGATATCTTTTAGGGTATGAGTAGCTCTGTTTTTAATCCCTGCGCTTTCCTGCGCATAATTTAAATTACTCAATACCATTGATAATTCATGTAATAACTCAGAATACGGTTTAGATATATTAAAAGCCACTGTCATAGCAAAGGCTCTAACGGCAATAGCTTCTTTTGGATTTTTTATATAATCGAAACTTTTATCTAACATAAATGTTTCTAACTTTTTTGGTACATCCTGTGTCTGAAAAATTCTCAATATACTTCTAATGACACCACTGTATAAACTTTTATTTTTTAAATGATTAATCAATTTAGAGTGAAAAGGCTTTATTCTATCAGCGTCAATATCTGCACAATGACTTAATACCCACATGGCTCTATTACTAATAGCCTGATCTTTATCTAGAGCTAAAATTAAGAGTTTATTTTCCATGTGATTAAGTAGAATAGATTCAGCCAATTCAGCTGGATTAAAATTTCTGTTTTCAAAAACAGAATCCAAATCGATATTACTTTTTGAAGACATTAAATTGAATAAAAACTAAAATTAAACTAAATATAAGTAATTTTTAAAGTAGCTTTGCGTTTTCTCAAATTATACGTAAACTCGTATAAATTTAATGAATATTTATGAGTAGCGCATTGCCCGATATAGAAACTAAATCTCCTGAAAACATAAAAACATTTCAAGAAAAAAAGTTAGTTGATTTATTATCGTATGTCAATACTCATTCAAAATTTTACCAATCTCGATTTAAAGAACATCAAATTGATATTACTAAAATATCAAGCCTTACTGACTTACAAACAATACCAGTTACAACTAAAGACGATTTATATAATCATAATCAAGATTTTATTTGTGTATCGCCTGATAAAATAATTGATTATGTGACAACAAGTGGAACATTGGGAGATCCACTAACTTTTGTTTTAACTGATAAAGACTTAGAGCGATTAGCTTACAACGAGTATATATCATTAGCATGTGCAGGTGGTTCTAAAAACGACATCTATCAATTAATGACTACTATTGACAGACGTTTTATGGCAGGGATGGCTTATTTTTTAGGGCTTAAGAAAATGGGCGCTGGTGTAGTAAGAGTTGGAAATGGGATGCCTGAATTTCAATGGGACACTATTAAAAGATTAAATCCTACAGTGGCGATTGCCGTTCCTTCGTTTTTATTAAAACTTATTGAATTTGCCGAGCAAAATAATATTGATTATAAAAATTGTAGTATAAAGAACATCGTTTGTATTGGAGAACCAATTAGAAATGAAGATTTTTCATACAACACATTAGGTAAACGTATTACCGATAAATGGCCTTTAAAATTATTTAGCACTTATGCTTCTACCGAGATGGGAGCTGCATTTACTGAATGTAGCGAAGGTAAAGGAGGTCATCATCATCCTGAATTATTAATTGTTGAGTTTTTAGATGACCACAATAAACCTGTAGCAAAAGGAGAAGCAGGTGAATTAACCGTAACCACTTTAGATGTTGAGGGTATGCCTTTGATTCGTTTTAAAACAGGCGATATTTGTAAAGCTCACTATGAACCTTGTGCATGCGGCAGAACATCTTTACGCTTAAGCCCTATTTTAGGTAGAAAGCAACAGATGATAAAATTTAAAGGAACGAGTTTATATCCACCTTCATTGTATGATATTTTAAATACGGTGTCGTATATAAAAAATTATATTATCGAAGTTTATACAAATGATATTGGAACAGACGAGATTACCATTCATATTGGCGCGGTTAATCCTCCCGAAAATTTTGACAAAGAATTGAAAGATCATTTTAGAGCGAAACTAAGAGTAGCTCCAACTATTGTTTTAAATAGTCCTGAAAATATTAGTAAACTGCAATTTCCAGAAATGAGCAGAAAACCAATTACGTTTATTGATAGAAGAAGTAAATAAAACATCTACTATTAAATTTAAGACAAAGAGCATTATCCATAATGAAACCATATATATCTAAAGTACCAACAAAAATTAGCGACTTTGCTAAAGATTTTAATTTTGAAAATTTACGTCCTTATTACGATAGTGAATCACCAGCAGCCATGGAGCGCATTGCTCACAACGAATCCTATCATAAGGCTATGGCATACTTATGGCCTGAATTAAGTAAAGAAAATTTTATTGAAAAAGCATTACATATAAAATCTCCTTTTGAATTTCAAACAGAATTTATGCGAGATGCCATTTGGCGAATATTAGCAGGCACAGCTAATGGTTTAACCTGGAGTGGCATTGAACATTTAGATAGAAACAAAGCTTATTTGTATGTAGCTAATCACCGAGATATTTTATTAGACAGTGCTATCTTACAAATTATACTTGATAAAGAAGAGTTTGAAACCTCTGAAATTACATTTGGTTCAAATTTAATTAATGGAGAATTTATTACCGACTTTGTGAAAATGAATCGTATGGTTTCTATTAAACGAGAAGGTAACTCCAAAGAACTATACGACATCTCTCAACAATTGAGTGCCTACATCAGACATACCATTATTGACAAAAATGTAAGTGTGTGGATTGCTCAAAGAAATGGACGTACTAAAGATGGTAATGATACAACTCAAACTGGATTATTGAAAATGCTGAATATGAGTGGTAAGAAAAATTTTTTAGAAAACTTTTCTGAATTAAATATCATTCCTTTATCTATTAGCTACGAATACGAACCATGTGATTTTTTAAAGGTTCAAGAATCATATTTATCTTCTTTGCTTACAAAGTATGTAAAAGCTCCCGACGAAGATATTAATAGTGTTATTACCGGAATTAAGCAACCAAAAGGAAAAATACATGTAGCTTTTGGGAAACCTATTAATACTCATTTAAACGAAATCAATGTAGTATCCAATGAAAATGAAAAAATAAAATTATTAGCTACAATTATTGATAAACAAATTCATCAAAACTATAAATTGAATCCTGTTAATTATATTGCTTATGATATCATTCATCAAACAAACGTGTTTGATAGTAAATATACCGAACAAGAAAAAGATAATTTTATAGGCTATGTAAACAAACAAATTGGTGGATTGAAAGGAGAACCAGAAGTTTTAAAAAACTTATTTATCACCCTTTATGCTAATCCTGTTGCTAACAAGTTAAGTTAAAACAAGAGAATTCCAACTTTTAAAAATGCGTTAAATCGATTAACCCCTCTTACCCTTTGTTTTACGGTTGATTCGATGTAATTATTCATTGCAATTTTATTGCCACCAAATCTTATATCACCAGCATCAAATAAACCAGATATAACAGAGAACACATGGATAGTTACACCATAGTCTAATATAACTCTATTAGCTATAATTCGAGATCTACCCATACCCATCATTAAATTGACACCTACAAAATTCTGTTCTTTCGGACCAAAATCAGATAATAATGTATCTCTATAATTATAATTAAAACTATTACGAGCTGCCCCTTTAATATTCATTATATTAGAATCATATGAAGTTTTACTAGTATTGATTGCTGGGCCAAACATTACATATCTTCCCCAAGGCGCTACATATCGTTTTCCATAGTACTTAAAATATAAAGTATACGTTAATCCTCGAATATTATAGTAACCATTTGGTCGAGAA
This sequence comes from Sphingobacteriaceae bacterium, assembly GCA_037440045.1. Taxonomy (GTDB): domain Bacteria; phylum Bacteroidota; class Bacteroidia; order B-17B0; family Aurantibacillaceae; genus UBA4416. Next base: position 7,828 of record JBBIUW010000014.1, on the reverse strand, counting down.
GATTGAAGATTATAGCCATTATCTACAGATATATGTTCTGCATTATCACATATTGTTTTATAATACCTAGCCGAAAAACAAATTTCCCACCTGCTAGATGTAGCGTATTCTAAGCTTAACTCATGTATCGCATTAAAAGCTACATTTCCTGATTCGGAATTTCCTCCTCTACCTAAAATTGTTTCGTTTTTTGCATTAGCATTAAATACAGATGGACTTGTATGAAAAGCATATCCAAGAGAAAAACGTTTACCTAAATGTCCCGGTGCCTGAGAAAACACAAACGTATTAGATACTATAATGATAAATATGATTATTTTAAAGCGCATAAAAATTTAAGTAAAATTATTTTGAATGTTTTAATTCGTAGAACGTTTGATATACTTTAGCGTTAATCAAATCCTTGGTATCCTTGTCTCTGAATATCACGTATCGTTTATACACGACTTCATTATTTTTTATATCATAAATATAACTATAGTAATACGTTCTCTTTATTCCACTTTTAGCTCTGTAATTTACGATACCAATTTTTAATACGTATTGAGTACCGTATTTCTCAATAACTCTATCAATTTCATTTGTATTTAAAATAGGATTTTTATCATCATCATCTGCGTCAAATTTTTCAGCAAACCAATCATTAATAACCGAATAATCATTAATCTTTTCTGCTTCAGCAGCTGTTACTAAACCTGGATCCAGAGTTACTGTTTCGAAATTTATTCTTTTAGCACAATCATTTACAGTTTCTATAAATTTTTCTTGTCTTTCATCCGACTCCGTATATTGAAATTCTTCTGGACGTTGATCGTCTACCTTTAAATAAAAAGGCTCAAGCAATAATACTTTTTCAATCTTAGCTTGTGCTTTAATACTCTCTTCGTTTTTACTTTTTTTAGTTATACTAGAAGATTTAGAACGGTAAGTTGAAAATCCAGAATTGGAAGCCGCATTATCGGTATTTGGTGAAGGAAATTTACTCACAAACTCAGGAGCATTCATAAACAAATCAGTAAAAATTTCTTTGTAGTAGGTTGTGTCTATTGCCTTAGAATTATTTTCTTTTTGAATATTCGCAATTAAATCAGTTTTAGATTTCTCATCATTTTTAGATTTTAGTGAATCAACCACTAATGTATCTTTAACAGCAACAGGTTTCTTTTTCACTCTCACAAAATCAGGTATTCCCCAATTAGTTTGCCCTATTAGTTTGAACAAGCTATCTGAATAAGATGCTAATTTTTTATTATCAGGATACTTTTGATGCGCTCTAAACACGTAGTTTAACGACATCATCGTCCACTCGTTATTTGGCATTTTATTAATAAAATAATATAATTGTTGAGGATAGCTTTCTATATCAGAATGTGAAGGAATACCTTCTTCCAGATAAGAATCACTGTTGTATTTAATTGTTCCCTTACCGTATAAAGAAATTGCATATAAACATTTTGCAATTACCTCAGTAACATATTGATTTTTTGGATATTTATTTGCTAAGATGTAAGCAGCATATAAAGCATTCGGATAATCTCTACGTTTTAAATACAATCTGCATAATTCCATACGCGCTAAATCGCGGATATACTCAAACTCTTCTTTACTTACAATGTAATTTACTCTTGTTGAGTTATCTCTAGTTCCAATTAATTCAGCGATGGTAACTTTTCGTTTAGCTGTATTGGGGTGAGTGTGTTTTGTATCATCTTCGTTTGAATTATTTCTGATAGAAGACACTTCTTTTAAAAAGTAACCATTTGGAATAACGTAATTATCCGTTTCAAAAAACGTTTTTTTAAACTCAACTAATTCAAAAGGTAAATGAGCGTATTGTAAAACATCAAACGATTTTTCTGCTTGTTTTAAATTATAATTAGTTTGTTCAAAAAGTTTAAATCCTTCTACATCCGCTTCGCTTTCTTTTTCTTTTGAATACTGGCATTTTTCAATTAACACATCCGTTTTTGATTTCCCGTCATAACCATTACGTTCTATTTTTTTATTTTCAACATAACCGTTAATATGGTGTTTTTTGGTATAGTGGCTAATTTCATGACTTAAAATATATGCTAATTGTGCTTCTGTTTCTGCCTGAGCAATTAATCCAATATTAATGAACACATATCCTTTATCATAACTATAAGCATTAACTACTGGTGATTTTAAAGTATAAATATGTAACTCATTTCTTAACGTTTGATTATTTTTTAAAACAACATCTGCTACTTTATTTAAGTAGTTTGTAATTTCATCATTAACTAATGCATTTCCACTTTTTATAATCTTTTCAATCTCATAATTAGTTTCGGTTAAATAAGTTCTTTTAATAGACTTATTATTGTCTTTTTGTTTATTTAACTCTGTGATATCATCCTTAATGACATTACGGATATTTTGCGTAAAAACATCTGGCAGAGTGCCTGATGATTTTAAAGGGGAATAATTTTCTTTTAAATTTTGTTGAGCAAAACAAGCTTCAGCAAATAAAACAAAAAGGAGTAGATACTTTATCATTGTGTAATTATAGGAAGGTAAATATAAATAAAAAAAACTAAAAAATAGTTTTGAGACTATTTAGGATGTTTTAGTTCATACATCGTTTCATAAACTTTATTTTCCACTAAGCTCACATTATCCTTTCCTTTAAAAGTAGCTACACGCTTGTGCACAATTTCATTGTTTTTAAGATCATACACATAACTGTAATAATACATAATCCAACTTTCGTTTTCTGGCCTATAGTTTACAACTCCAATTCTCATCACATATTGAGTTCCGTATTTTTCAATAATTTTTTCTACTTCATTAGTGTTTAAAATTGAATTTTTATCTTCTTCATCGGCATCTAATCTTTCGGCAAACCAATCATTAATAACGGAGTAATCATTAATCTTATCTACTTCGCTAGATGTTACTAAACCTGGATCTAGGGTAAGCATGGGGATTTTAAATCTTTTAGCATATTCATTCACTCTAACAACAAAATTTTCTTGTTTTTCATCTGATTCAGTATACAAAGAATTTTCTGTATTTTTTTCATCCACCTTTATGTAAAGAGGTTCAAGCAATAACACTTTATCAACTATTACTTTTGTTTTCTTAACTTCATCAATTTCATTCTCGTCTGAATCACGATGCGATTTGAGTAAATAATTAGAAAAATCAGAACTCGAAACAAAGTTTGAAGGGTTAGGTATAGGAAATTTACTAGCAAATTCAGCATTATTCATAAACAAATCTGTATAAATATCTTTGTAATAAACGGTATCTGTTATTTTACTAATATTTTCTTTTTGGATATTGGATATCAATTCTGTTTTTGATTTAGGCTCATCGTTCGTATTTAAAGTTTCTACATCTGTAGAATCTTTTTCCGTTCCTGGTTTCTTTTTATACCTCACAAAATCAGGAATTCCCCAATTAGTTTGTCCAATTAATTTAAATAAACTATCTGAACACGAAGTTATTTTTTTATTACTAGGAAATTTTTGATGTGCTCTAAACACGTAGTTTAACGACATGATTGCCCACTCATTATTAGGCATTTTACTAATAAAGTAGTATAACTGCTGAGGATAACTTTCTATATTTTGATACGAGGTTATACCCTCTTCTAAATAAGAATCGCTATTATACTTAATTAACCCTTTACCGTATAATGTAATTGCATATAAACATTTTGAAATTACTTCGGTTAGGTATTGATTATTGGGGTATTTACCTGATAATATATAAGCCGAATACAAAGCATTAGGATAATCTCTACGTTTTAAAAACAACCTACATAATTCCATACGAGCTAAATCACGGATATATTCAAACTCTTCTTTACTTACAATATAATTTACACGTTTCGAATTATTTTTATTTCCAATTAATTCAGCAATTGCCACTTTTCGTTTGGCCGTATTTGGATGAGTGTGTTTAGTATCATCCTCATTCGAATTATTTCTGATGGAAGAAACCTCTTTTAAAAAATACCTATTAGGAATCGTATAATTTTCAGTTTCAAAAAATGTTTTTTTAAACTCTACTAATTCAAAGGGCAAATGCGCATATTGAAGCACATCAAACGATTTTTCGGCTTGTTTTAAATTGTAGTTCGTTTGTTCAAATAATTTAAATCCTTCAACATCTGCCTCACTTTCTTTTTCCTTTGAATACTGACATTTTTCAATCAACACATCGGTTTTCGTTTTTCCTTTGTATTTATTTCGTTCTATTTTTTTATTTTCCACATAGCCATTGATATGATGCTTTTTGGTATAGTGGCTAATTTCGTGACTTAAGATATATGCTAATTGCGCCTCTGTTTCTGCCTGAGCTATTAAACCTATATCAATAAACACATAACCTTTATCATAACTATAGGCATTAACAATGGGTGATTTTAAAGTATATATATGTAATTCATTTCTTAAAGAAGGGTTGTTTTTTAAAAGGACATCTGCCACTTTATTTAAGTAGCTGGTAATTTCATCGTTTACTAAAGCATTTCCGCTTTTTACAATTTTTTCAATCTCGTAATTAGTTTCGGTTAAATATGTTTTTTTAATCAACTTATCCTTATCTTCTTGCTTATCTAGCTCTGCAATTTCATCTTTAATTATCTTACGTGTATTTTGCGTAAAAATATCAGGAAGCATTCCTGATGATTTTAAAGGTTAATAATTTTCTTTTAAATTTTGTTGAGCAAAACACATCTCAACTAATAAAACGAATAGCAATAGGTACTTTATCATGGTGTAATTATAGAGAAAATCAAATGTAAATAAAAAACCCTCTCCATTTTTATGAAGAGGGTTTTAATTAACCAAAAAAACGATTAGTCAAATTTAATTTTTGAGAAACGATCTTGTCCTCTATCTTCTGTATAAATGAAGATTTCGTTATTCGATCCTGGAACAAAAATTTCAGTATCAGATGGAGGCATGAATTGAGGATTACGCTCTTGAATTGGAGCAAAACAATAATCATCATTTTTCATTAATACATTACGTTTTGTAACTTCTCCATTTGCTAAAGACATTGTATTACAAACAAAGTTTGAACCGTGTATACCTGAAACAGATTTTAAATCTTTAGGTTCAAAATCTGCTTTTTGGTAACGCTCAATGTTTTTAGGATGATCGTCATTTAAGATATATAGATTTTTAGAAGTTGCGTAAGCAATGTATTGTTTAAATACGTGTGCATTTCCATTAACTGTTACATTTTGACGTAAAGGTGAGTTTTTAACCCACTCGAATTCTCCTTTAGCATTTAATTTTGCTACAATTACATCCATATATTCATATGTCCAGTAACCATTGCTCATACCCATAGCAGCACCAGCAAGTCCACCCATACCATAACTGCTGTTAGAATTTTGGTGGTATTCTTCGCTATATTGCTCACCTACATAATAAACTGCATCACCAATTGGTAAAATATAATCTAATTTATATTTGAAATATCTTGAACGACGAGGATTAGACTCTAAAGCTGTTAAGATTTTATCATCAAAGAATTTCACAGTTTTAGCGGCTACAGTATTACTAGAAGTATTGATTTTGAAGCTGAAAATACCAACTTTTACTAAGTCTCTACCTTTTCTTTCTACAACATCTTTTAAGAAACCACCAATTACTAATTCGTTATCGTTTGATTTTCTGAACTCGATATCTTTTACATAATAGTCATCATCAAATCCTAAATCTAATTGTTTTGGAGATTGATCAGCAGCATTTAAAGTAAAAACTTTTAATATATATTTTTTCTCTTTTTCAGTAGATGATTTTGCTAATTCTGTAACACAGTAGTATACATTATCATTGTTATCTAAGTGTAAACCAATGAAACCATAGCTATCAAATTTTGTGAAATCAAAGCCAAATAAAGCGCTAGCAAAACCAGCTCCCCAAGAACCACTTGAGTGTAAGTTCTCATTTACTGTTTTTGTCCATAATTTCTTTTGGCTAGCAGCATCCATTAAAATGATATCTGTTTTGTAGGTATCTTTTTTGTTTGCTTTATGAGCCGCTTTAATTGCAAATTTAGTATGTGCATCATTTGGGTAGATATCAAAATCAATAAATTCATAGTGATCAGAAGTTACCGTTAAAATTTCTTTTAATTGATTAGAAACTACACCTTCAGAACTTACAGTTTGAAAAAACAACGTCATTTTATCCGCTTTTTTATCATACTGTCTTCTGAAAATAAACACATTACCTTGAGAATATTCTACATCTTCAATTTTTGTTTGATTTTCTTCGTCAAGATTTACTTCTTTAGAAAAGATTGGTTTTAATGTTTTTTTGTCGTACTTCTCAACAAAAAAAGAAGTTCCTTTTCCTTTACTTCTGATACGGTAGCAATAATAACTGTTTTCGTCGCCACCAAGCATACGATTCATCTTATTATCCTTATCATTATCAAGTGCTGGTCCATCAACCATCTGAACTTGAGCAAAAGCCATACTTCCTAGTGTAAGAAAGCATGTTGTCAACATTTTTAATTTCATAATCAAATTATTTAGTTATTTAGTTTTTACCGTATAAATGTATTAATTTATTCGACAAAACTGATTTTTTTTCGTATTTTTTATTTTCGGCACATATAAAGCAACTCTCCTTTTGGCAAACGATACCTTTCAACTAGCTCAGGGCTTATTTGTTTGGTATAATCTTCAACCGTTACATTAAAACCAGCTGCAGCTAATTTATCTTTATAGTCTAAGCCAAATAATCGCACGTGATCTTTTTGCCAAAAGTGTAATTCTCTATCTGCCTCGCTGGTAATTGATTTGTCTTCATAAGTTTCGTATCTATTAACATCCTGTGGGATTTGAAAAATACCAAATCCTCCTGGCTTCATCATTCTATATAATTCACGCATACATTGGTCTGCATCCTCTACATGCTCTAATACATGATGACAAAAAATTACATCAAATGTATTATCAGCAAATGGTGCATGATGCAAATCAAAATGATGGTCGGCAATAGGCGAATTATAATCTCCTGTAACGTATTCTAAATTGGGCATTGCCTTGAACAACTTATAAAAACATTGCTCTGGGGCTATGTGTAGCAACTTATGTTTAGCTGTAAAAAAATCTGTTTTTTCTTTTAAATACAACCAAAGTAATCTATGTCTTTCAAGTGATAAGCTACCAGGACATAGCACATTATCTCTTTTAGCTCTACCGCCATAGCCATAAGGTAAAAATTTACGATACGTTTTGCCACTTATAGGATCTTCGTAGGTATTACCATAATAAAGTATAGGAGCTATTTTACTAAAAATCAAACTGAGTTTAATTAATATTGGTCGAGGAATAGTGCGAAGTAAGAAATGAAACATTTATTTTAATTAAATAGATTAATGTCAAAAATTTAAAATGGTAAAAAAGTTTTTAAAATTAAGTAAAATAGATGGCATTTTTAAATTAGCAAGGCTTATTTTATTTGTTATTTTTGTGAATTAAGTTACAATATTATGGCTAAATCAACAACTTCAAAGTCAATTAATCCCTTAGATAAGATTAATGCTTATTTAGAAAAAAACGAACGAATTTATTTTTTCGGTTTAATAGTACTGGGTATAGTATTGGCATTTATGAGTTTTAATGCACGCATGAGTGAAGCTCATGACGACTCTCTATATATTGAAGCTGGCTACAAATATGTTCATGAATTCCCTAACTACTACTATACATCTAATGCACCAATGTATCCGATGTTTTTGGCATTATTGACAATTATTTTTGGAACTAATTTAGTATACTTTAAGTTGTTCTCCATTCTTTTTTATGTTTTAGGAGCTGTCATATTCTATAAAG
>JBBIUW010000013.1:0-15771 GCA_037440045.1 Sphingobacteriaceae bacterium | reverse complement strand
CATGAACACCACCAACTTTGATTAAAAAATTTAATATTAATCTTTGTGATAACGATTTAATTACATATGCTTCAGCTAATGAATAAATTGCGGCTTCAGGCGTTGACATAAATTTGCTAGCATCTGAATCAACTATTGAAAAGTCACTTGCGACAAATAGAATTAACGCCTTTTTATTATTAGTCAAATCACCTATAACTTTATTAATAAATTTAATATCTTCAATCGTATAAATATGGTCAGTTCCCCTTACCTGAATAATATCATCAGAACGCATAATAATTTCTGTGTGACCAAGAAAAATTTCATTTAAATGATTGTTTGATATTATACTTTTTTTCACTTAGTTAAAGAAATTAATTTACAATCAATTTACAAGTATGATTTTTTTGTTTAGATGTACTTAGTTTAACAAAATAAATTCCCGAAGCTAACTTAGGACTTGTTTTGATAGATATTTTACCATTTGAATTGGATGTGTGAAATGAAGAGTATATTATATTCCCTAAGGCATCAGTTATATTTACATCAACAATTTCGGGGTTTTTATTCTCTGTTATAATCGAAAAATTATCTCCATCATTTGGATTAGGGTACACATCAAACTTTATTTCGTCACTGTCTAGTTTTTCAATTGAAATAATATTAGAAATGCTTTGAGTGCCATTATAATCTGTTTGCCGTAATCTATAATAGGAAATTCCATTAAGAGGATTTTCATCTAAGAAGTAATAATTTAATAAGGTTGTTGAATTACCAGCGCCTTTCACTTGAGCTATGGCTTCGAAATTTATAGCGTTATTTGATCTTTCTATTGTAAAAAAATCATTATTTAGTTCAGTTGCTGTTATCCAGTGACAATTTATAAATTTAGACTGGTCGTGGACTTCAAATGAAACTAATTCGATAGGTAAAGTACCAGCCCCACAATTACCACCTGTTAACTGATTACTTGCATTTATATAACAATCAGTTCCTGTACCGGTTAAAGTAAAACCTGTTGGTGCACCACCAATTGATGTTCCATTTTGTGACTGCCAAACATCTTGAGTGGCTCCAGTAATTTTTATTTCACTACCATTATTTGTGCCAGCAGAACTTAAAACACCACCTTGCCCAACAACTACAGATGAACCGACCCCATTTAATGTAAGTTTACTAACACAACCTTGGCAAAATTTTAATGTGCCTAAAACTTGTAATTGTATTTGATTATTTACTGTAACATTTGCGTTAAGAATTACTGTGCAACCAGCAGGAATAACTAATATAGAACCCACAGCGGGTTGCGCCGTTAATTGTGTAGCTCCATTCCAAAACGGACATGTAGCGGCTGTAAAACCTCCCCAATTAACCGGGCCCGGACAGCCAGCTGCGGTATAAGTCGCCGCATTTGAAATAAAGAAGTTAAAAGACAAAAGAACCATTCCGATAAACTGCGATAATTTTTCCATAACAAACATTTTAAGTAAAAATATTACATCTGCAATATTTTACGCTTGACATTTGTCAAAAAAACAACAGTCTATTTTCGAATTCTACTCAAAGTTTCATTTGTTATGCCTAAAAAGGAAGCTATATAACTTAGTTGAACTCGATTAATTAATTTAGGATAAGTTGCTTTAAAATTGTTGTATTTTTCTTTAGCTGTTAAGCTTTGTAGCATTTTTATACGGTCTTCAAGTTCTACCCTATGTTTATTTATAAATTGATGACTTACATAAAAAAAGATAGGGTGTTTTTGCATTATAGCAAAGTATTTTTCTTTTTTTATACTACATATACAAGAATTTTCAATGATTGAAATCGTTTCTGATGATGGAGTTTCATTAACAAAGCCTTTCACATTTGTAAAAAATTCATTTTCTTGTACAAATGAAGATGTAACCTCATCTCCATTATCTCTATAATAAAAAATTCTTATCAGGCCGTAATTAAGAAAAAACAATTCATTACAGTGGGTTCCTTCTTCAATAACAATATCACCTTTTTTCAATTCCCTAACTTCAATTGATTTTATTAGCATTTCTTTAACCTCTTGTGGAAGAATAATAGAAACTTGAATGCTTTCTAATAAATGTTGAATATGAGGATTTAAACCATTAGGCATAAACAAATATAATTATATTTACTTTATATCGACAATATACCTATAACCGCTTGCCAAGCAGCCACAGTTTGCTGTTTGAAACAGTGTCTACCGAAATGTTTGTTAGATTAAAAAACTTTCCTTGATTTGATATTTTAAGAGTTTTTTGTTTCCTGTTTCGTTATTGTGAACATATTCTTTACCAGTCATTAATTCAATAATTGCGTTTTGCCCTATTGTATTAGAACTTCAATTTTGTATTCGAATTGATTTAATATTTCCAAAGTCGATTGAAATATTATTGATTGAAAACACTCTAACCATTGTATTTAAATTAAATCTTTGATTTCTGATTGATTAACAGGTCCGTAAATAAATGTTTCAATAGAAACGTTGTAGTTATAATACATCCCAGCATTGATACTGATGTGTTTTGACTTGTCAGTATTTAGACCAACAAGCTTTATATGTTTTTCCCAATCACTTTTACTATTTTCCACCGTTCCTTTTTTATTTTTAATATTGTTATTCAAGGTTGAAACATACTTGACTGAATTTTGATAAATATTTGCAAACTGGTGTTCGCCACTAATTACATTGTTAAAATACACATAATACAATTCAACATTATTGTCCTTGGTTAGGTTGCGGATTTTTATCAAGTCATCCGCTAAATGTCTTGTAAATTCTTTTTCGAAGCGAACAACAGATTTTGCTTTAAACTCAATTAAACATAACAGTTTAGAATCAATCTTATCAATAATTGCTAAATCAATTCGGTCAAGTGATTTAGTTTCCTGTGATTTCCATTCACGGCAAATAAGATACTTGTCTTGATACTTACTATGAAGTTCAAATGCTATTTTGTCTCGGAGTGGTAATTCAATTTTACTTGTCAATGATAAATACGCTAATTCATTATCTTTGTATTGTTTTGAAATTGAGGAAATGATTTCTTCGATGTCTGATTTAAATGTCATAGTGTGTTTCTTAAAATGGCGTATAACGTCCTTATAGGTCACATAAAAGTACTCTTTTGTGGTTGTGTATACAAAATTGGATTGCTTTTCTTACTTCATATAAATAGTTTTTATATTAACATTGAAAACATTCAAATGATCGGCCAAAGGCGGAGATGTTTTCACTAAAACCTCAGTGATGAGAAACTTTCACCAACAGTGATTTTTAGTTTACAAACCAATTTTTATTCATAATTTTACATATCATTTATTTGAATGGCCAATCAAAATCCTACCGAATTAGAATTTGCAACTGTTTTTAAAGATAAAAACGGAGTCATTGTAATTACAATGAAGGACCATAAAACGCTTGATGAGTTCGATGTTCTTAACATAAATATTGCTATTAGGCGTAAAACCAATGGTAAACCTGCGTTAAAGCTTTTAGATGCCCGAGCAAAATGGAGCATGGATAAAAAGGCAAAGGAGCGGGCTAAATTAGAACAAGCAGCTTCGGTAACTAAAGCAAGGGCTATTGTTGTTTCTAATGCAATTACAGCAACCCTTATGAAGTTTTTACAAAGCTTTAGCAAACACGAGTACCCTCAGAGAATTTTCACCGATTACGATGAGGCTTACGAGTGGCTTTTACGTTTGTAAAATAATAAACTTTATACTTCATTTTACCATCTACAAAAATCACCCTATCTAACTGATATTTAACAATTTAATTAATCTGTATGAAATCACAGAATAGATTATTAACTTTACAATGTTAAATTGCAAACTTAATTCAAAAAGAATCGTTTAACTGTTATACATATATTCGTTTTAATTTTCTTGAATACTAAAGCAACACATACAATCAGCCTTAAAAACTTTGAATTTCCGAATGGTGAAATTCCTTTTTCTGTATTGTCAAAAATCACGGAACAACTACGCAAAGTATCAGAAGGCGCTTTAAGATTATATATTGAGGGGCATAGTAGTAATAAAAGAGGTAGAGACCCTGAATGGGTTGAAAAATCTTTAGATTTTACTCTTTCAGGTATTAAAAAAGGATCAACAATATTAGAGGTTAAAGCGCCGTATCTTGCCGAAACATTAGGTAACTATCAACAACCACTATATGATGAATTGGGTATTGATAACCTAACTAATCAAACCGCAATTGGCTTAGCAATTGCCGCATATGAAAAAGCAACCGAAAACCCTGATAATATTGATACATTAGACAAGAATTTACTTAAAGTTATGTTAGGTTTTAATAAGTTTTTTGGCAATGATTCAAAGTCTTACATCAATATTAACGGCACTTCAAAACAAAAAATTAGAATTGCTCCAACAACACTTAAAAAAATCAAAATCTTAGAAGAAAAAACACCTATTGACCAAAAAATTAAAATTACCGGAAAACTTGAAATGATGAAACACTCCAGTAATTTGTTGGAGTTAGTTAATCCTAATGGCAAATTTAAAGCACACTTAAGTCATGAGTTTTCTTTTGATAAGGCAACGCCATTTTTTGGAAAGGATATCACTTGTACTGGTTTAGCACATTTTAATCCTAAAGGTCAAATATCTTCTATTGAAATTTCAGATATTACTAACGCTGATACTTCAGCATCTTACTTTAGTAATACAAGTTTCGCTATTCAAGAAAAATTAGATTTGCCAGGTTTAATTACCAAGCAAAATTACAAAGGAACATCTTCTGCAAAAATCAATAAGCTAATTAAGGAAATTGGTGTTGATGATGATTTGGAAACATTATTACAAACACTTAGCGCATAATTGATTTAAAAGATGAATATTGTTTTTGATACCAATGTAATATTGTACTATTTAACAAAGCACACAATTGTCAACAAAATCGAAGAACAATTAAATCCTTTTGACAGTTCCAATTTTTCAATTATCTCTGTTGTTACCGAAGCCGAACTACTATCATTAGCAAAACAAAGAGATTGGGGTGTGAAAAAAACAGAGAATTTAGATAAGTTTTTAGAACAGTTTCTTAAAGTACCAATTCAATCAAAAGATTTAATAGAAGCTTACTCTAATATTGATAATTATAGTCAGGGTAAAAGTAAAACACACACCTATCCAAAAGGTTTTACTGCAAAAAACATGGGTAAAAATGATCTTTGGATTGCTGCAACTGCTGTTGTAACTAACTCTACAATTCTTACTAATGATAATGACTTTGAACACTTACATGGTGTTTTTGTTCCTATATTTTCTCTTAAGAATTTGGTATAACTCTTTACTACTGATAATCACAGGTAAAAAGGTGTTCCTTAGCCGGCTCCCAACAACAAAACACGCCAAACCAAAATAGCCTATGCTTCAGCTATGTCTTTTCAAGGCATTACGCATAAGCTATTTTGCCAAAGGTTGCTAAAGCAAGTTTGTCATGTTTGTTGTTTTGGTCACGGGCTTGCGTCACGGCAGCCTTTTTTGTCCTTCAAGCCACTTCATTCATTTCGCTCCATTTCACCCGCTTCGCTGGGTTTCATTACACTACATTCATTTCAGTCGCTTTCAGTCCACCGGCTGCCAACTTTTCAGCTCGCCTGCATGGTCGTTCGGGCTGCGGTCAATGGGTGCTTATTTTTTCTGACACACATCCGACCCAAAAAAATAAACAAACCCATTGCCCTTGTGTTGTCCGTCGTGTGGCATAAATTAAGGCATAAATGACCTTATTTATTTCGCCACACTGGCAACATAGTTTGCACCCGCACTCGTCGGAACTCCTCATGCTCCCGTGCTGCACACCCTCACTCCACTCGCAGGGGGCTCGCCACACAACGGATTGCAAACCATTTCATTCCGTTTCACTTCACTCATTATTTGCAACCGTCCCCCACCGCACGCCGCAGGCGCTTTTACCTCAACATACTAATTAAGAGACTACGGCTTTGTTATATAATTTTAATTATTTGCTACTTTTACCACGTATGAAAAAACTACTTTTCTTTTTCTTAGTGCTTTTAGTTGCTATTCCTTCCATTTCACAAACTTGTAATTGTGAGCAGAATTTTAATTGGATGGTTAAAACATTTAGTGAAAATGATGCAGGATATAAATTTATTGTGGACAAGAAAGGCAAAGAAGCTTTAAATGCGCACACTTCCATCATTCAGCAAAAAGTTAAAGTGGTTACCAATCCTGCCGATTGTCAAACCCTTTTAGCAGAATGGCTAAGATTTTTTAGAGGGGGTCATATAGGTATTAATCTCAATACAAATAACAATAGCTCAACAACCAATTCAGAAACACCTGAAATGATTCGTTTGAAATATAAAAATTCGGAACGAATTCCTCTTACAGCTAAAAAATTCAGTGAACAATATTCTAAAACAACAACCCACCATCCCCTTGAAGGAATATGGAAAAGCAAACAATATACTATTGCCATAATTCCTACAAAGGATAAATCTAGTTTAGTTGGTGTTGTTTTAAAAGCCGATAGTATTTATTGGATGCCCGGACAAATTAAAATGAAAATTGCACTGAAGCCCAATTCAGATGGCTACGAGGCTGAATACGCAATGCGTGATCATTCAATAAATAAAACCACATTAACCACAATGGGTAAATCATCAAACATCATAAATATGGTTGGTAGCAATTGGAGTAGAGTTTATCCCGAAACAAAATATACATTAGCTGATAGCATTTGGTTAAAAATGGAAACACCATACCCTTATTTAAACACACTTAGTAAGAATACATTATACTTACGAATTCCTTCTTTTAACCATACTCAGAAACCTTTTATTGATAGTGTTCTTAAATCAAATGACTCAATCATTAAAACAACTTCAAATTTAATTATTGATATTCGTTATGGTACTGGCGGTTCTGATTTTGCGTATAATAACATTATGCCCTATTTATATTCAAATCCTATTAGAAATGTTGGTACACGCGTGTATGCTACCGAATTAAATGCGCAAACATTTGAAGGATATGCGAAAATTTATTCTGATACATCAAGTAGTAACGAGCAGTTAAGAACAGCCGCATTGATGAGAAAGAATTTAGGCAAATTCTTAGGTACTGATTCCGTTGAAGTTTATACAGATACATTAGAAACTGTTTTGCCTTTTCCAAAGTATGTTGCTATTATATGTAACCACAATAATGGCAGTACAGATGAACAGTTTGTATTTGATGCGAAACAAAGCAAAAAAGTCAAAGTGTTCGGCACTCCAACTGGAGGTATGTTAGATTTTTCAAATGTTGCAACTGCAAATTCATCCGATGGTATGTTTCAATTGTACTATACAACAACCAAAAGTTACAGAGTACCAAACTATTGTATTGATGATGTCGGCATCCAACCTGATGTTTATTTGGATTCAACTTTACCCGAATACGAATGGGTAGATTTTGTACAATCATACCTCGAAAATTAATCTCCTTATTTCTACTATTTACAAGCACCAACTAAATTAAAAAAAGTCAGCAAAGTTGGGGCTGTCCGCACATGCTCACCCTTTAGGGCTATCAAGGTCAAGATGAATTTTGCAAAAATAATCTCCACACTTCATGCGGCTTAGATTAAGGCATTCTTTTTTTTATTTTGCCGCATTCAGGTAGTATTTTTTTCGCAAAAACCTTGACAGCCCTATCCTAACAGCCCCCTTTATTCGGCTTTCTTTTTTATTTTTTTCGGTTTTTATTTTTTCTTTTCAAAAATATTAGGCAAGCGCAGCGCAGCATAATTTTTAAATCCACAATTATGCTCAAATCAAAAATCAAAACCCACAAATCAGGTGCAATCTACAAGCAGCCGCATTTTTTTATTTTAAACAAAGGTTTAAATTCAGGTAAGCCGTTCAGGCATTATGTTGTTAATTCATTCGTTTTCTTGGCAGATGATAAAGATGAAAGGGATTATTATTACTTCATGCTCCTGGGCATTTGGGAGCTTCGTTTATTGCGTCCTTATCTCAAAGGCTCCGTTATTGAGTACGTTCGCCTAGGGGATGTAATTGATGTTTTAGATGAAACACTAAATACAGTTAATACCGGCAATCGTTCTTTTGCAGATGTGCAAAATTCTCTAGTGCAAATTGATGCGCTTCAAGCCAATTTGCAATTGCAGTTATCTCAATTAATGCAATTGCGCAAAGCTTTATTTCATAAATATTTAAGGCGCAGGTAATAATGGTTACTCATTTCGTATGAGCATACTTGTTATTAGCTGCTTGTTGTTTATCTAAAATAATGCTGACATGTAGAACCTGCCATTTTGATACACGACATAACAACCACCATCAAAGTAAATGTCTTTGATTACTAAATTCCCATTTTCATCAAGTGTTAGTTCTTCTCTATATTTAACTTTAAACTTTATAAAATGAATTTTTTCTTTGTAATCTATATATTTCCATTTCCCCTTTTTGTAACCATTTATAAATTTACCTTTTGCAAGCAACTGTCCATTTGGTTTAAAATAATACCATTTACCAACCTTTATAGTGTCTTGTAGTAAATATCCTTTTGTTTTTAGTTGCCCCGAGGGATAATAGTCTTGGAAACTTTTTGTTTGACAAAAGCAAAATGCACTAAGAGTAAAAAAGAGGAGTGTTAATATGTTTTTTTTAATCTTCATACAAGCTACCTTTAATATTGATCTAATTAATTGTAAGTATTTACTTTCATTTCTAATTTTAAAATCAATTAATTTTATACAATTTTTCAATCTTCATCTTCGTTATCTACCCAGTCTGGTAAAGTGTACGGCTTTCTATATTTAATTTTTGTTTTAGTGCATAGTTTATTTTCTGAGTCGAACTCTTTAATATGTATAACTCTTTGATTTTTTAGTTTTAATGTCATTACGTAGCCCGACTTATCAAAAGAAATTATGTTGAACTCAGGAGTATCTCTAATACAACCTTTTGAGCGTATAGTTTTGTGACTTATATATATAAGCTTTCCGTTTTTATCGTATTTGGTTATAGTTCTCTTAATCAAATGAGGTCCATTGCCATGCAGCCCTTTATTGTTTCCAATAAACGTATAAGCACTCACTTTTTTTATTCCCAAACTATCTACTGAAAAAAACGTTGTATCTTTTTCCTGTCCAAACATTAAGAACGGAAAAAGTAAAAAAAGGGTATAAAATAATGCTTTCATATTCGTTATTCTTACATGAGATTATTTGTTGTCAGTCATCAAATTATTAGTCCTTAATTCCAGCATATGTATTTATAATTCTGTAATTGTTTTCTGATAGTAGCAATGAAAAGCCTAGTGAGGTTCTTGTTAATCCAATTTTCCTAGAATAGTATAGTTTGTCATCTAATGTAATTATTTTGGCTCTGAAAATTTCAAAAGAAATAATATGAGATTCTGGTCTGTAAAAAACTATACAAACATTTGATTTCTTTTGCCATTTACGCATTGTAAGAATTTGGCTACTCGTCCAATATTTTACTTTATCAAAATTTTGTTGCGGGATGATTATTGAATAATCTAATCCAATTTCTTTAATCTCAGAACTATCTATTCGTTCAAGAAAATAGCATCTTTCATTAGTATTAAGGTTATAATAGTTAAACTTAGGTCGTGTATGATACATCCACTTGTATAATCGTTTTAGCTCTTTGGATTTCAAAAAAGAATTCAATTGTATGATTTCGTTTTTAGTCAATATATTTAATTCTACTATACTATCAGTTTGACTTTGTATAGTAGAAGACAACAGAAATAATATTAATAATATATGTATTTTCATATGTTAAATTGATTATATATTATCGTTAGTAATCGATTCTTTCTGGAACACTTATAACAAAGATAAATGATAAGCTGAATTTTGCAAAGCCTTACCCCATGGCAGTTTGTTATCAACTTATAGTTTAGGTTATCCTTTTAAAGTATTAAGGTTAAAAGCCACAGCAACGTTTTGTTGGTCTGCGCCATACTTCTCGCCCTACTATTGATTCTTTTAAATTTTTAGGATCATATATGAATTCATATTTATAGCAAAATAATTTCCTTTTATTCTTCATAATTAAAATATTGGAATTATCTTTTGAAATTACACATGCTTTTTTGTCTTTTAAAAGTTGGCAAAGCAAGTCGCTGAAAACACCGGAATTAATTGAGTCTAAAAATGTAATTGTTTTAGTTGTGTCTTTAAAAAAATAGTATTCTCCGGCTATTTCCCACATAAATATTGTATCTGTTCTATTTTGCAAGATTGAGGTATATTTATGATTAAAGTTCAACAAATCGACGCTGTCATTTGCTACATTTATTTTATAAGATAGCAAATCCGTTGAGTTGAAAAATATGTATTTGTCGGATTCAGTCAACCAAAAACACACATTACTCTTTAAACTTGTATTTTTTTTAAACACAAGTTTCTCTGAGGTGCAACTCGTAATAGTTACTATAATGATTAATATTATGTTTCGAATCATTAATATTTATTATTTCTGACTTTAAAATTAACAAAAAAAATGGTCGCACTGATGGTGCGACCATTTAAACAAACATTCACTAAGTAGTTATTCATTGAGCTTTTTGAATAACCTCTTCAACAGTAAAGATACAGAAAAACTAACCACAGCACCAAGTGCTGCAAGGACAACTGTTTTAACTAAATCCGATGAACCAATGTTCACTACTACGGTTAAGACCGTTCCGCAAACAGTGCCCAGGATAGTCCCGCTTTCTATGTTGTGATGTGTTGACATGGTTACTGAGTTTATCGAAGTATGGTTACTGAGTGATTACTCTACCTGAATCTGCTTTAGTTAATTTAGAATGAGATTTCATCTCAATCTTAGGCAATTCGCCAACCTTCTCGCTTGGGTTGATAGTGATATCAATCCAATCTTCGATGATGTCCGCTTCGCGGCCAGCATCTGCTTTGGTTAGTTTTGCTCCAGCTGCAATTGCATCAATTAACTCTCCTTTTTCTTTGTTTGCCAGTTTCACTTTTACTTCAAACTCTAAGTTTGTTGTGGTTTTATTTTCAATTCCTTCCATTGATTTAAATTTAAAGATGAAACATTAAGCTAAACCTGAGTCAGCTTTGGTTAATTTAGAACCACAACGTTCGCGAACGCTCACGTCAATATCTGGTAATTTTCCAGCATCAGCCTTAGTAAGCTTAACACTTGCCCAAATTTCTTCCTGAAATTCTTCAAAACGACCCGCATCTGCTTTGGTTAATTTTGATCCGTCACAAGTAACGGTTAACAAAATTTTTCCTGTACAATTATCATCTTGGCTTTCGTGGTTCATAACCTCCACACCTTTTTTATCTTGTGTAATTTGGTTTGCACATGGGATAATTTGCAACTCAACCTTAGTTTGAGTTTTTTCGCATTGACTTTTTTCTTGATTCATTTTTACAATGATTTTAATAATTACTATTCACTTCGCTTCTTTTTTTTCGCCCTCTGATGTTGTTACAGCTTGGCTAACTGCTGTTGCAACACTTCCGGCTACTATTAAGTAGCCACCTATGGTTACAACAACCGCAGGTATGGCAATTGGTGATGCCACCAATATGCCTCCTGCAGCAGCCAAGCCTAAACCAACATTGCGCAACACTCTGAAAAATTTCGGTGTTGGTGCATTTAATCTATCGATTAGTTTCATTTCGGTTTTGCTTTTTTAGCGGTTGTCTTAATCGTTACACGAATTTCGACAACCGCTGGTTTAACTTCTGATTTACTTTCCATTTTAGTTGACTTCAACAATGCTCAACGCATTATAAGCCCCATTTTTAAGCGAATACTGAACTGTATTTACTTCTTGATAGAATTCAACCATCAATAAGAAAATATCAACTCCAGCGCCTGCAGGAACTGCACCCGGGGTTAAAACTACGTTACTTGCATTTGCATCAATAGGCACATTGGTTGCATTTGTCAATTCAACCTGGTATGTGCCATTTGCAAAATCAACTTTTGCCCACGCTCCTCTAATGCTCATGTGAGTTGCTCCATTTGGGAAAGCGATGTCATTAATCGGAGTTAATCCGTTAATGGTAATTACACCAGTTCCTGTGTTCACAGCATAAGGTTTAAATAACACGCCTCCCAATAACGCACGGCTGTTAAAGTTAAAACCTTTCATTGCAGCTTTCGCAATCGGTGTCGCGATGGCTACGCCAACGCTTCTAGCACCTCTTGCGCTTGTTGCATCAAGATTTTTAACATCAGTCATTAATTTAGTCAAGCGAGCCGTTACACGGTTATCGCTTGCATTCATTAATAAATTGCGTAATGCATCTCTCAAAAGTTTTCCGGAACTGGCAGCAGAACCGAATTCAGCTCCGTTTTCACGGGTACGGATAAATGCAGGATCGTTTGCGATACGACTTGCATCAACGCCACCCTTCTCACGAGCTAAATGCCCATCCTGAGTTTTGTAAAAGGACACATCTCCGATGGTGCCTTTTAACTTTATGATTCCTTTTTGCCTTGCCATTTTTTTACTTTTTAGTGATTTGGGTTCATTTTGTTGGCTGCTGCGCAGTCAACCATCCAAAATGGTCTCATTTCAATCCTATCGCGAATAGATTTTAATTCGACACTCCAAAAGTATAATGCGCATAAAATCAAATCAATAGAGAGCTGCCGCAACGGATGTTTTATACCGTATTGGTTCGTTTTTACCATAGGAAAGACAAAAGGAAGGATTTATCTTTGCTGCATACTAAAAGCATAGATAAAGCATATATAGTGTATGAGCAGCACCAAAAGGATATGTATTTACCCAAAAGATATTATGCGCATCACCGGGAAAAGTGAAAAATTTTCACGTTCCCTGATGCTAAAAATTAAAAAATCTCTCCAAAAGAATAAGGACCAAATGGTTTCCGTAACCGAATTTTGTGAATTTACTGGCTTAAAACCCGATGAGGTTTTAAGTTTAATTTCCTGAACGAGCCTAAAATATTAACATTTTCAATGTTATATTTTATGGCTTTTTGATTGGTTTTAATTGATGTGTTCTGTATATTTGTAAAGCAAATTAGTTCTTTCAAATATCAGTAAAATCAATCAACTTATACGGTTACTAATTCGGTTACTAATGAAGTTTGATATTTATAGATTACTGTAAAACATAACATTTACAAGGCATTTAGAGTTCCCAGCGGGATCACAGAATGTAAACTATTCGGATTAAAGCCTTTAAATGAAAATTTAAAGGCTTTTTTTATGCACTAAATTCTTACCTGAGTTTACTTACAATCACCTAACTACCTCTCTTACAAGACGTCTCGATAATTTATCCACCTCAATATTGTAGTTTGTATTAACCTCAGGTTTTTGATGAGCTTTAATTTTCACAAACTCTACATCCAAATTTTCAATTAACTGTAAAAATTCTTTCACTAAATCAATGTTTCTGATATCGTTGCCAGACTTTGTTTTAAAATGACTTGCTAAAAATTTATGTTGGCGATTGACTAATCCAATTACATACTGACTATCTGAAACAATTTTTATGTTTTTATAGCCTTCATTTAACTGATGAATATGTTTAATTGCATTCACAACTGCTAATATCTCCATTCTATTATGAGTTGTTTCATACTCTACTCCACTTAAAACTACCTTTTGGTTATTCATAAAAATGATAGAAGCCCATGCCCCTACCAGCTTTTGGGTATGACATGAACCATCTGTAAATATTTCAATCACTGAATTCAACTATGAAAATGTAAATGTTTAATATACAAACAATTTTCAACCATCATATTAATTAGCTTTTTATTAATTAGCTTTGATGTCAATTCTATTTCACATAAACATGGGAATTTCTAACGATAAAATAATAGAGCAAACTAACAACTGGATAAAATCGGTAGTGATTGATTGTAACTTTTGTCCATTTGCGGCTAGAGCTGTTATGAAAAAAACAATTCGATACATTGTAAAACATGATGTTTCGATGCAAGAAAGTTTAGTTGCTTTAAAAGAAGAATTAGACCATTTAGAAACCGATACAGATATTGAGACTAGCTTTATAATTTTTGCAAATGACTTTACTGATTTTGATGACTATTTAGATTTAGTGAAAAAATCCGAACGCTTATTAAAAAAAGAAAATTATGACGGCGTTTATCAAATTGCAAGCTTTCATCCTGATTATTGTTTTGCTGGTGAAGACGAAAATGATGCCGCAAATTATACCAATCGCTCTATATATCCAATGTTACATATCTTACGAGAAGAAAGTTTAACAAAAGCACTTAGCCTATATCCTAACCCCGAATTGATTCCTCAACATAATATTGATTTTGCCCGACAAAAAGGATTGCAATACATGCAAATGTTAAGATTAGCTTGCCTATAATTTTTTAGCTTTTAATTTTCAACAAGCTTTCGTACATTTATAATAGCCATGCAAAAATGTATTTTAAATAAGATAGTTTATATCAGTCTAAGTATTATTTTATTTGGCTTACTACTTTTTTCTTGTACTAAAGACCCTGCATTACCTATTTATGGTGATTATCCAGAAGAAGTGGGAAAAATATTCGCAAATAAATGCGCTACATCTGGTTGTCATAACAGTGCTAGTTATCAAGGCGCTGCAGATTTTAATTTAAGTTCTTATGCATCACTATTTAAAGGCTCAAGCAATGGATCTCCTGTTATTCCATTTCGAAGTGATTTTTCTTCGCTATGTTATTTCATCAATACGTATAGTGATTTAGGCCCTATTAATAATCCAACCATGCCTTTATACAAATCTGCATTGAGTAGAAATGAAGTTCAAACAATAAAAAATTGGATTGATAATGGCGCACCAGATATTAATGGAAATACTATGTGGAGCGATAATCCAAATCGAAAAAAATATTATGTACTAAATCAAGGCTGTGATGTAGTAACAGTATTTGATGCTAGTACGCAACTTCCTATGAGATATATTACAGTTGGTAATATATCTGGCGTAGCAGAAAGTCCTCATATGATTCGAGTTTCACCAGATGGCAAATATTGGTATGTGGTTTTTGTTGCTAACAATATTTTACAAAAATACAGAACATCTGATGACAGCTTTGTAGGCGAAGTTAGTTTAGGCGCTTACCAAAATTGGAATACTATTGCTATAAGCAATGATAGTAAAACGGCTTATTGCGTTAGTTGGCAAGCAAACAGTAGATTAGCGGCAGTAGATTTAGAAAACATGACCTTAAAATATAATATAGGCGCAGGTAATTTTACGGATGCTCACGGTATAGCTTTGAACAATACAAACGATACTATTTACATTACACGCCAAACAGGCAACTATATTTACAAAATTGACACTGCTTTTAATTCAGGCTTTCAAGAAGTTTCATTAGATGGCGGGACTCCTAATGCAACTTCATCATTAGACCCACATGAAATTACTTTTTCGCCAGATGGCACAAAATATTTTGTAACCTGTCAAGCATCCAATCAAGTAAGAGTTATAAGTACAATTGGCGATATTCTTATACAAACCATCACTACTGGACAATATCCACTAGAGTTTGTGAAAAGTATTTCTAAAAACAAATTATATGTCACTTGCCAAAACCAACCAAGTGCAATTCCTAATACTCAAGGATGCGTAACTGTTATTGATATGACCAACTATCAATCAAACAATTACTCAGTAGGCTATCAACCGCATGGAATAAGTATTGATGAAGAAAACGGTTATGTTATTGTAGCAAGCAGAAATATTTTAACTAAC
>JBBIUW010000012.1:0-15860 GCA_037440045.1 Sphingobacteriaceae bacterium | reverse complement strand
ATTCACTTTTAATTTTTTCTTTAAACTCTTCTAAAGATTTGATGTTTCCTGCTCCATACAATTTATCAAATAACTCTTGGTTTAATTCAGCATCTTCCATACGAGCGATGTTGCGAACCGTTAATTGTAAGTTTGCACTAAATTTCTCAGCTACTTCTTTATCAATGCCTAAAGAGATTGATTTATCAACTGCAGAATCATACAATTCATTTGCGCTAATAATAATTTTATCTTCTTTCTTAGCACCAGTTAATTTAGCTTTAGCAGCTTCATTTTTTAATCTGTCGATACCAATGCTAGTTGATTTGAAAATACCACCAGCAACTACATTATTGTCAACATCTAATTCAACGATATCAATGTATAAAACATCTTTTCCTTCAGCTACTTCTGGATTAGAAGGCTTGCCATAGTTACGTTTTACATCTTTTAAATATTTTTCTACTAACTCATCATCAATTTTTACAGTGTTATATACAAATGATTGAGAGTTATCTAATTTCACATCAAACTCAGGTGTTAACCCTAATTCATAGTTAAATGTCCACTCTGTTTGGTTATCAAAATCGATATTACTATCTTCTTTAGGCATTGGATTTCCTAAAATTTCGATTTTGTTTTCATTGATATAGTTGTATAATGCTTCGTTTAAAATTTTATTGATTTCATCAACTAAAATAGATTTACCGTGTTGTTTTTTAATTAATCCAACAGGTACTTTTCCTGGACGAAAACCTGGCATAGCCGCTTGTTTTTGTACTCTTTTTATAGCGTTGTCTACTTTTGCTTCGTAGTCAGATGGAGTTAATGTGATGCTTAATTCTGCATTTAATGCATTAATGTCTTTCTTAGATATGTTCATGATTTTTTTCTTAAGTAAATATAAGGGGTGCAAAAATAATGGATTTTAGCTAAAAATCAACGATTTACCCAATTTTTTCCCAAAAAAATCCATATTATACTTTAGCAAAATAAAACCTGGTTTTAGTATTTAATTTTTTGATTTTCAGTTATTTATGTTTAAAATGAGTTAATTTGGATTTAGAAAATGAGTTTCAGGAGTATCAATGCTTTAATTAAAGTTAACATTTGCATTGAAATTGGTTATTTACAGCGTATTTGTGAAAAACTAATTGGTTTTACTAAATCTTTTGGCAAAGTAATTTGGATATTGCTTTTTGAAACGACTTACATTAATGCATAAACCTGTTCATACACTTTTATTTTTAGCTATCACATTTTTAGTGTTAGGTTTAATAAGTGTAGTGTTTCCTGATAAAGGTATTAATATAACGGATAGGGTTTGTATTCGTTATCCTACATTTTCCTCATTATTTTTAGAAAAGAAAGTTGAAAAAGCAGACATTTCAAATATTATTGCTTTAGCTGATGCCGAAGAAAATGTGCCAGAAGAAACATTAGATACAGCTATTGTTTCTAAAAACGATAGTAATAAGCTTGTTCCAGCAAAACTTGTAAAGGTTGATACTTCCTTAAAATTAATTACGACTATTCAATACAAAAACGAATCGAAAACAGCGATGGCTAATTTCTTTAATGCGTTAGCAAACATTGCTAATGAAGATAAGAGCATTCGTGTTTTACATTATGGAGATTCGCAAATTGAAGGAGATAGAATAAGTGATTACATCCGTTTAAAACTACAAAGTGAGTTTGGTGGCGAAGGGCCTGGTTTAATTTCGTTTATGCCTGTTGCGCCTAGCGTGGTAAATAAAATTTCGTGGAGTACAGGCTGGGACCGTTACCCTGTGTTTGCAGGAAAAGATAAACGCGTTAAGCATAATAATTTTGGAGCTTTAGCACACATTACTCGTTTTAATAATTACTTAACATTATCTGACACGACACAATACAAATCGGCTTGGGTAAAAGTGGTTACCAGTAAAAATGGAGGCCCTAAAGCAGCAGGCTATAAAAAAATAAAATTATTTTACGGTGGTGCACAAACAAAAACACATGTTGAGTTGTACGAGAATGGAACGTTAAATGCATCCGATTCGTTAGTTGCGGGAGGTAATTTTAATATTAAAGAGTTTAATTTAAATCAAGGCCCATTGTTGCACGAATTTAAATTTAAAGGTAAGGATAGCCCTGATTTTTATGGTGTATCCTTGGAAGGAAGCAGAGGTGTGATGGTGGATAATTTTGGTTTACGTGGAAGTTCTGGAACCTTTTTTAATCAAATTAATTTCACACAATTAAAACAATTCTACGATCATTTAAACACTAAGTTAATTATACTTCAATTTGGCGGAAACGCTTTGCCTTATATTACTACTAAAGAACAAGCGGTAGCATTTGGAACGTATTTAAAAGCACAAATTTTAATTATTAAAAAATTGGCACCACAAGCTTCTATCTTGGTAATTGGTCCTGCGGATATGAGCGTGAAAGTTGGAACAGAATATGAAACACATCCTCAGTTAGAAGATTTGAGAGATGCTATTAAAAAAGCAGCGTTTGATACAGATTGTGCATTTTTTGATATGTATAGTTGTATGGGAGGCAAAAACAGCATGTTAACTTGGGTAGAACAGGGTATAGGAGCAAAAGATTATATTCACTTTAGTTCAGGTGGCGCTCGAAAAATAGCAGTGTTGCTATATTCTTCGTTAATGAGCGATTATAATGACTTTGTAAAAATAAATAGATAAGAGAAATTGAGACTTGAGATATGAGAGATAGAATAGTATATAGTTATAAATTAAGGTTGATTGGAATTTCACTTCTCATATCTCATATTTTATTTATTACAACTTTAAAAGCACAGCAGTATCCTTTTATTAACTACAATCAAAGTAAGTTGTATTTAGCTAAGGATAGTTCGCAGATGATGAGCTTTTATAAAAAGATTGATGAACTGCGAGAAGGCAAACGAAAAAAAGTAACCGTGGTACATTTTGGTGGCTCACACATACAAGCTGGTTTTTGGACAGAAGTATTAATGGATGGTTTCCAAGGAATGGGAAATTTTAAAGGCGGAGGAACTTTCATTTTTCCATTTAAAATTGTGAAATCAAATAGTCCTCATTTTTTTAAATCATTTACTACAGGTAAGTGGGTTAGAAAAAGAAGTGCGCTGGCTAAAGAAATGTGTGATAACTTAGGAATGGCAGGAATGGCAGGTATTACAAATGATAGCGCTAACACTTTTGGTTTTAATTTATTAAAAAATAATCATCATCAAACATTTAATTCGTTAAGAGTGTATCATAACTTTAATCCGAGCTTTGAATTTTCTATTGCAAGCCAAACAGGATTAAATTTTGTTAGAAAAGATTTTGCAAAATTAGGTTATACAGAATTTGTGTTTGAGCAATTTATCGACTCAATTAATTTTAATTTACTGAAAAAAGATTCTATTATCCCAAATTTTATGTTGCGTGGATTTAGTATTGAAAATACAGATCCTGGTTTTTATTACGCAGCTATTGGTGTTAATGGAGCCAGTACTTCTTCTTACTTGAGATGTCAGGAGTTTGTAAATGAACTAAAAACAATTCCTCCCGACTTAGTTATTTTTTCGTTAGGAGTAAATGACACACATAGTGCTACTTTTTCGAAAGAACAGTTTATTGCTAATTACGATAGTTTAGTAGCGCTTGTCAAAATTGCATCTCCTAATACCGCTATTATGTTTACAACCGTTACAGATAATTATATGACAAGACGAACTGCTAACAAGCGTCCTATTAAAGCAGAAGAAGCTATGTTTGAATTAATGGAAAAACATAATGCAGCTGTGTATGATTTATATGCAGTAATGGGTGGCTATAAATCTATTTACAAATGGCAAAAAGCTGGCTTAGCAGCAAAAGACAAAGTACATTTTAATGGTAGAGGCTATAGTATTTTAGCAAATTTAATGTTTGACGCTATTAATAGAAGTTATAGATATAACAGTAAAGTAAAATAAGGTGAGTGATGTTTTGGCATATCTAAAATCGTGTTTCCTTTATGTGAAAGGTCAGCCAGTTATTTTTACTCAATTATATTTTTGGGGATTTTTTGCTGTGGTATTGGGTATTTATTCCATGATTTACAAAAAGAATACGCTACGAACTTTTTATTTATTACTAGTAAGTTTTTTCTTTTATTATAAAACTAGTGGTGTCTTTTTAATCTTACTCATCTTCACAATTATAAGCGATTACAATTGGGGAAGACTTATTTATCAAAGTAAATCTGAATCGAAGAAAAAAATTTATTTAACTATTAGCTTGTTGTTTAACTTAACCTTGTTATGTTATTTTAAGTATGCTTATTTTTTTACAGAGAGCGTGAATCAATTAGCAGGAACTGATATTACATTCTTTAATCACTTCACACAGTTTAGTAATACCTTTTTAGGCACTAATGATCCGGTAGATAAATTAATATTACCTGTTGGTATTTCCTTCTTCACGTTTCAGTCTATTTCATACACAATAGATATGTATAGAGGAAAGGTTACACCCGTAAAATCTATTTTTGATTATGGTTTTTTTGTGTGCTTTTTCCCACACTTGGTAGCTGGACCAATTGTAAAAGCAAATGAGTTTTTATATCAAATCTATCAGGAGTATAGTTTAACACGTAAAGAATTTGGGTATGCTATTTTTTGGATATTAAACGGACTAGGTAAAAAAATATTAGCCGATTATATTGCGGTTAATTACATTGATAGAATATTTGATAATCCCAATTACTACTCGGGTGTTGAAACGGTGTTTGGTATTTTTGGTTATTCCTTACAAATTTATGCTGATTTTAGTGGGTATACAGATATTGCTATTGGAGTTGCTTTATTATTAGGGTACCGTTTAAAAACCAATTTCAAATCGCCATACAAAGCACAGGATGTGAGTGAGTTTTGGAAGCGTTGGCATATTTCATTATCAACCTGGTTAAAAGATTATTTATACATCCCATTAGGAGGTAATAAAAAAGGCACAATCGGTTCTTATATCTGTATTGCATTTTTATCCATTGTATTAGTTATGCTCACAGGTAAAATTTGGTTGCTATTAGTATTATTATTTATTGCTATTGTGTTAGTATTATTAGCTTACTTTTTTCCTAAGGTTAAACAAAGTGTGAATACCAACATTAATTTATTAGTGACCATGTTGCTTGGTGGCTTCTGGCATGGAAGCTCTTGGTTATTTATTATTTGGGGCGGATTAAATGGATTAGGTTTAGTGATTCATAAACTATGGTTAAAGATTTCTCCGTTTAAAGATTCACAATCGTTTTTTGTAAAAGGATTGATGGTATTTATAACTCTTGCTTTTATTAGTTTTACACGTATTTTTTTTAGAAGCGACAGTTTAGATACCGTTAGTTTGATTTTTGATAGAATTACTAATCACTTTGGAGGGGCGTTGACCTTTAATATTATTCAAGGGTATGCATTAGTGTTTTCGGTTATTTTAATTGGCTATTTAATTCATTGGATACCTGAAAGTATTAAAGAGAAATATAGATTAAAATTTGCGGAACTACCATTACCAGTGATGAGTTTGGTTGCAGTCGTATTTGTATTTTGCATTTACCAAATGGTAAGTGGTGAGATGCAACCATTTATTTACTTTCAATTCTAAATTAAAAACCCTTCTAGAATTCAAAATTCCGGAAGGGTTTAATA
The DNA here is from genome assembly GCA_037440045.1 of Sphingobacteriaceae bacterium. Taxonomy (GTDB): domain Bacteria; phylum Bacteroidota; class Bacteroidia; order B-17B0; family Aurantibacillaceae; genus UBA4416. The sequence continues at coordinate 10,213 of JBBIUW010000012.1, read as the reverse complement.
AGAGATTTATCGTTCAACGTACTTTTAATTTATGATAATTCTTTTTGTAACAGTTTGATTTTTTTCTGTTTGTATTTGGATGAAATAAACACCCTTATTATTTAAACTAAAAGTGTTTTCGGACACTTTGATTAAATCAACTTCTTGCCCAATTAAATCAAATGCTTTAATAGTTTTTAAATTGTTAGCATTCATAATATTGAAAACACCATTTGAAGGATTTGGATAAGCTGTAAATTCATTATTAATGGTAAACTCTTTATTTCCTAAAGTATTCTGTACAAAATCATTATTCAATCGAGTAATAAACATTTTGTCGTTAAACTTTCCGCTTAATAAAATTTTACAATCTTTTTGAATATAACTTCCAAATGTTACATTAGAAGTAACGTTAGTAGGACCAAATGAGTAAACTCCATTATTATTAAATCCATTAAAGTTTAAATCAGGTTCATACACATTACCTCCATTTAATCGATAACGATAAACTAATGGATAGCTCCAGCCTTGAGCATTTGGAGTTGATTGCCCTCCGATGATTACTTTATTTGAATCGTTTTGTAATGCTATTGTGTACCAATTTTCCATGGATGGATATGGAATTTCGTTTAGCACTTGCGCAGGCGAAATCCATTGAAGTAATGTGTATTGAGAGCCTCTAACTCTTTTTCCAACTGTATAAATTGTATTATCAGCTCCTACGGCAACACCATATAATTCAGCAGTCGTAGTAAGTCCATTATGCGTTTGTACAAGATAGCCAACAGCGTAAAATGTATTATCTAAACTACCATTCGTATTTAATCGAACAATAATTTCATTAACATTAGAAATTGAATGGCCAACGATAATAATTTTTCCATCTTGTTGTAAGACCAAAGAGCGAGCTAGTGCATCATTTCCAAATGTTAAAAGTACAGAACCATTGTTGCCAAAAGTGTTATCAACAGTTAGGTCTGCATTAATTCTGCCAATAAAAAATTTGTTCGTTACACCATCCAATGATTCAAGACCACAAACTACAAACTTACCATCAGGTTGTGTAACAATGTCGAACACTTCGATATTCTGTGCCGATGCATTGAATGTAACTGTTTGATTGGCATTTGGAGAACTTCTATAAATTAGCAATGAATTATTTAGATTAGTTAATTTTCCAATAGCTATATAACTCGAAGCATCAATTGTATCTAAGGCATACAAGCATGGTGAGGCAACTGTTTGCCCCGATAAATAATTTCCATTTTGATCAAATTCACCTATAAAACTTGTGCCACTTGTTATATATTTGCCACAAGTAATGATGTGTCCGTTTGATAATTGCTTTACATCTCTTCCTTCTTTTTTATTTATGTTATTATTTACAAATCCTATTGTTGCATCAATTGCACCTACTTGCCCAAAAGTAAAATGGCTAATTGAAATAAATAATAAAAATAGATTTTTTTTCATAGTATAGATTTATTAGAATACAGCTAATTTGTTATCATTATTTTTTTATTAATGATGGCTCCATTTTTAGTTGTGATACATAGAACAAAAACACCTTGTTTGCTTAGTTGATATATTTGATTATCGGTGGCAATTAATTCTACTTCCTGCCCAATTAAATCAAACGCTTTAATGGTTTTAATTGGTTCGGTAGTTTTAATTGTAAATGTACCACTCGAAGGATTTGGAAATAAAAACATCGAAAAATCTTCTTGTATATTTTTAATACCCGTTGAGATATTACAAGTCGCATTGTTTTCTAAATACGAGCTTTTAGCTGCAGGATGACTTAATAAACCATAAGTTGTATTATTAATAATATCATTTCCATAAGTTGTTAAATCAATAAAATTTCCTGTTGACGATATTTGGCGAGCAGAACACCCATCATGATCCCAGCTCCAAGCTAACCAACTAATTTTTTTATTTTCACAATAGTTTAGTAATGGTTTATAATTTAAATTGTATTGGCACATGCTGGCATCATCTTGCTGATTAGCAATTTCTCCTAATACTAACGGAATATTTTGAGAAGTAACATTATTTATTTTTGTTGCCATTTGCAAGCTATCATTGTTTGCATAGCCATACCAATAGGCGTGAGTACTAAATATGACATTGTGTTTTGGATCAAATGTAATTAAATCGCTGGCAGTATTACTTGTTATAAACGCATCTGAATTTTGCCCGCAATCTGGAGCATCTATCATTAAAGGGAAATCAAAGCCTGTAACATTTCTTAAATTAGTGATGATGTTTTGATAAGTGCTTTTGTAAGTCGCTAAAGATGCTGTCGGGTTTGATGTCCAATCTACTTGTAAGGCTTCGTTAGCAATATTTACAATCACACTTTGTTTATATTTTTGAAGTATTGGAAAAACAGAACTGTTTGTCCACCAACCTGAACCAGAAGTTAGTGTAGATGGATTATTACCGCACGTAAAATCATGTAGTTCAACTATAGCAATCATTTTATGTTGAATACATTTACTAATGGCGCTATCTAAGGCAACATAGTTGTAGTAAACATTTGCGCCTGGATTGCTCCAATACCAAACAATACGCACGGCATTGGCACCTGTTTGTGCAATTTGATCTATTTTTAAATCACTTAATGTGTAGCCCCAGTTATAAGGTGCATAGTTTATACCTTTAATTGTAAGGGTATCATTGCAAGGCCCTAATATATGTTTGCCACTTGTGTGAATGAAGTTGCTAGTTTGGGCTTGTGTTGTTATTGATACGATTGTCAATAGAGAAAGAAATAATTTTTTCATATATTTTATTTTTATCAAAGGTATGTTAATTGGGTTTTGAGAACAATCACCAATATAGGTGATTTTTATACCCTATTTATTTTAATAACTTTGAATATATATTTTGATAACAAGATTTTACATATTTTTTTGTCTTTTAACAAACTTGGTTCTTGCACAAAACAAGGATATTAATGTTTTGTTTTCTAATTCAGTATTTCAAAATTATACTATGAAAAATGGATTAGCATCTAATTATTGTTATGATGTATTGCAAGATCGTAAAGGATATATATGGGTAGCTACGTTAAACGGATTAAGTAGATTTAATGGTAACGCTTGGTTAAATTTTCAACAACAAAATAATTTATATAAATACAGATTACCCGCTAATTGGGTGGTAGATATTGATGAAGATGAATCTGGAAATATTTGGATTAATACCGACAGAGGAATTGCGAAGTATAATTACAAACAAGATTCTATTACTTCATTTTCAAATCCTGTGAAAGGATGGGGAAAAATCTGCTGCACAAATACAAATCATATATTAGTTTCTTCTTGGACAGGCGTTACTCAGCTTTTACCTAACGATTATCAATTCGTATCCACTTATGATTACACAGTAACTGCAAGAAATTCAATTCCTTTTATGTTTAAAGACGAGAGCGGAAATTGTTGGGCATGCCCAGAAGATAACCCATCTTTAATAAAGATAATTACAAATACAAAACAATTAAGTTATTATAGAACAATAAATATTGATGGAAAAAATTATAGTCCAATTATTAATTCAATTACACAATATACTACTGATACCCTATTGTTAATCACAAAACAAAACGGAATTTTAAAGTACTGTACTAAAAACAATAAAGCTGTTAGATTTTTAAAAGAACAAATACAAGATAATATAGAATTAAGCTGCGCTGTTAAATACCAAATAAACCAAGCAACTTATTTATTTGTTGGTACTAAAAAAAATGGACTATATATTATTGATTTAAAAAATAATCACGTATTTGTAAATCAGCATGACCACAACAATCCTACAAGTATTCTGTCTAATTATATTACTTCACTTGCTACTGATAATAATCAAGGGGTTTGGATAGGAACAAATGCAGGTTTAAGTTTTTTTCTTCCCTCGTTACAAGAAAATAAATATTATTATTTTTTTAATAATAATGCTATTCCAAAAGGTTCATTAATTAATGCCGTCTTCGAAATTAATAGGGGAAACTATTTAATAGGAACAGATAATAGCGGATTATTTATTTATAATGAGGAGTCTCATTATACTAAGCCTATTGGTAATTATAATCAAATTACCAGTTTTGAAAAATGGAATCATGAAGATGTATTAGTTTCAACTAATAGTGGAGTTTATGTTTATTCTACCCCTACTGGTGTTTGCACGCCTCTGTTAATTAACAGAAAGATTTTTAAAAATTCAACTTTAAAAGTAAAAAAACTGACCGAATCGTTGTTTGCATTTTGTACTTATCAAGGTTTAATGCTTTATGATAATAAAAATTATAAAGTTGTATACAATGAAATTCAATCTAACCAGTTAAAAAATGAAAAAAAGTTTTGCAAAGATGTATTGCTGGTAAATAATAAATTATGGATTTTAAGATTTTTTGACGGGTTGGACATTTATGATTTTACAACAAAAAAAATAACTACACCTGTATTAGGCGAATTAGAAGGTAAACCAGTAGATTATCATAATTTATGTATTAATGGTCATAATATATTTATTTCTACTTCGGCCGGGATTATACAGTCAGATATTGCAGCCAAAAGCTCCATTTTATTAAAAACAAAAGACGGTTTAATGGGAGACGAAATCGAAAACGTTTGTCCACTTAATGCAAATCAGATTTACTATAGCACTCCCGAAGGCTTATATAGTTATGATATAAAAAATAGAGTTAGTCGGTTAATAAACACTTACGAAAATTACCCGCAAAAATGGTTTAATCAATTGTCATTTTTAAATCATGAATCTGTTGTTTATACAATATCCGATTATTTTATTATTAATCTTCCTTATACAATTTTTAATAGCAAATCGTCTCCATCTCTTACTATTGAACGTGTTTTTGTAAATAATAAAGAATATTATAAATCACATGATACACTTGTTTTATCTTATAAGGAAAATTCTATTACATTTCAATTAGCTGCTTTAGTATATCCAAATTCAGCTAAGCATATCTGGAACTATAAGCTAAATAAAAACGACACAGTTACTAAAGTTACTAGCTCTGGCGAAATCGAATTAAGCAATCTTTTGCCAGATGATTATGAACTTACAATTTATTCAGGTAATAAAACGGATACAAATTCATTTCAAACCAAAACAGTTTTTATTACTATTCAAAAACCTTTTTATAATAGGTGGTGGTTTTATCTATTAGTATGCCTTGGCTTATTTGTCATTTTTGGAAGTTTGTATTTATACAGACAAAAACAAAGATTGAGATTGACCAAAATACGAAACCAAATTTCGCGCGATTTACATGATGAACTCGGCGCAAATGTTAGTAGTATTAATATTATGGTTAAAATGTTACTTAATAAACATAAAGAACAATCAGACCCAGCTTTGACAAATATTTCGAAATACTCAGTACAAATTAGCGATACCATTAATGATATTATCTGGAATGTAAATCCCAATTTCGATTCTATCTCAGAATTGATTAAACGTATGACGCGATTTGCATCAGAAACTTTAGAAGCAGCTAACATTAACTATTCCATTAACTTACCTGATAACCAAGTGAATATTCTTTTAGATAATCAAATCAAGTATCATTTATATCTAATTTTCAAAGAAACCATTAATAACTCTGCTAAATATTCTAATGCTAGCCATGTTCAAATAGATATTAATTACAGTACTGGATTTTTTTCATTTAAAATAAAAGATAATGGATTAGGATTTATAGAGAGCGCTATTGAAAAAGGTAATGGACTTGAAAACATGAGAATGAGAGCTAATGAAATTAATGCTCAGCTTGATATATTATCTGGATTAAATAAAGGAGTAGAAGTAACTGTATTAATTAAAATAAAATGATAAGTATTGTATTATTTGAAGATAAAGCCAATATGCGTGAATCTTTAAAGCTATTAATTGAAAGTGAAACAGATTTTAAATTATTAGAGATGTTTCCTAATTGTAAACAAGTTAAAGAACAAATTTTAACTCTGAAACCACATGTGGTGTTGATGGATATAGATATGCCTGGTGTAAATGGTATTGAGGGTGTAAAAATTATTAAGTCCGTTAGACCCGAAACTCAAATTATTATGCTTACAGTATTTGAAGATGATGATAAAATTTTTGAATCTATCAAAGCAGGTGCGGATGGCTATATCTTAAAAAAATCAATACCTACAGAATTATTAAATGCTATTCACAATGCTTCTGTTGGAGGTTCTTCTATCAGTCCAGGTGTTGCTAGTAAAGTGCTTAATGCGTTTCGTGAAAAAAACAAAATATCTCAAGCTAATGAATTTAGTTTAAGTAAAAGAGAGCAAGAGGTTTTAGAGCTTTTAACAAAAGGATATTCCTATAAAAAAATTGCTGCTGATTTATTTGTTTCTATTGATACAATAGGTTCACATATCAAAAATATTTATTCTAAACTACAGGTAAATTCAGCTCCTGAGGCTGTAGCTAAGGCTTTAAGATTAAAAATTGTGTAAGTTTTATTAATACCGAACGTTATATCACCTTATAATTCTTGTACTCCCCAACTTTCCAGCCAGTTGTTTTTTCAATAAATAATAAAAATTTATCTTTAGCTCTTAATTTAATTTGAGACGAATCAAATTTAAAATTCCAGTTAGCAGACGCTACACGCGCTTTGAAAACCTGAGGATGCGTACCTTTAAATTCTTCTAAACTATCAATTTGCGAATAATCAAATTCATCTACCTGCGCGATGTTTTTTTTCATCCACTCATCATCGTGCCACATTTTATGAAATTGTTCTTGCTTGGCTTGTTGTGCCTTTGGCGGCTTTACCCAACCATAATGGTAAATCTCGGCGCTAATTGGTTTTACGTTTAACTTAGAGTTGTCAGTTTTTCTGAATCCTTGTGCATCTTTGTATGAACGAATAGATTTATCATTTTTGATGATGCGAATTTCTTTACGATACCAACGACGAGAATTACCAACGTAGTTATAAGTACCATAAAAGTGAACATAGTTAAATAACAAACCATCTACGTGTTTATCATCTTTATATTTCTGCATCGCTTCTTTAATCGATGCTAAATGTTTTTCATGCACGCATTCATCACTTTGAATATAAAAACACCAATTTACATCTTTGCTAATGGCATCAAAAGCTTTGTTTGTTTCTTGAGCTAATACTTGTCCTCCTTGACGCAAGTTATCATTCCAAATGGTTTCAATAATTTTTATTTTTGGAGAGTTGACGTTTTTAATTAATTGTAAAGTATCATCATCACTATTGCCAACTGCAACTACAAACTCATCACAAATAGGTAATATAGAGGTAATAGCTTCTACCACCGGATAGTCGAACTTAATCGCATTGCGTATGATGGTGAAGCCTGCTATTTTCATTTTTTATATTACGTTTTTGTTCTCGTCCTTCGACTCCGCTTAGGATGACACTCGAACTGATTTAAAAATTCTGCGCTCATCTGCGAAATCTGCGGGACACAATCCTAAAACTCAGGATTTTGTCCTACAAAGTTTTGCGGAGTAATCTTCAATAACTCAGCTTTTACTTCTGCACTCACATTTAGTCCATTGATAAATGCATACATAGAATCTTTTGTAACGTGAGTATTTGTTCTGGTTAAATCTTTTAATGCTTCATAAGGTTTTGGATAGCCTTCTCTGCGTAAAATGGTTTGAACAGCTTCTGCAACTACAGCCCAGTTATTTTCTAAATCTCTATTAAAAATATCTTCGTTTAATATTAATTTATCTAAGCCTTTTAAAATGCTTTTGTATGAAATTAAAATATGTGCCACAGGAACTCCTAAGTTTCTTAAAACTGTACTGTCTGTTAAGTCGCGTTGTAAGCGAGATACAGGAAGCTTAGCAGATAAGTGTTCTAAAATAGCATTGGCAATTCCTAAATTACCTTCTGCGTTTTCAAAATCAATGGGGTTTACTTTATGAGGCATTGCCGATGAACCAATTTCTCCTGCTTTTAATTTTTGTTTAAAGTAATCCATACTTACGTATGTCCAAATATCGCGACATAAATCTAATAAGATGGTATTGATACGTTTTAATGCATCGCAGTATGCTGCAATGTTATCGTAGTGTTCAATTTGAGTTGTAAACTGACTTCTGTTTAAGCCTAAAGTATTATTCACGAATTCGTTTCCAAATTTAATCCAATCGTTTTTTGGATATGCTACATAGTGCGCATTAAAGTTACCTGTTGCGCCACCAAATTTAGCAGAGAAAGGAATAGCATTTAACTGATTGATTTGAATTTGTAAACGTTCTACAAATACATAAATTTCTTTTCCTAAACGAGTAGGGGAAGCTGGCTGACCATGAGTACGAGCTAATAAAGAAATGTTTTTCCATTCTTTAGCTAAGCCCGTTAATTTATCAGTTACTTGTTTTAAGTTTGGTAATACAACTTTACTGTTAGCTTGTTTTAAAGATAAAGGGATAGATGTATTATTAATATCCTGAGAAGTTAAACCAAAGTGAACAAACTCTAGGTATTGCTCTAAACCTTGTGCTTTTAATTTTTCTTTAATGAAATACTCAACTGCTTTTACATCATGGTTAGTTGTTTTTTCAGTTTCCTTAATCACCTCTGCATCAGCAAACGAAAAGTTTTGATATACTGCTTTTAAGTTTGCAATTTGATTGTCGTTTAATTTTGGTAATTGAGGTAACCCTTGTTGCGATAACAAGATGAAATAATCAATTTCTACTTGCACACGGTATCTGATTAAACCAAATTCAGAAAAATAAGCTGCTAATTCGTTAGTTACACGGCGGTAACGTCCATCAACAGGAGATATAGCAGTTAAAGCATTTAATTCCATAATTTTTAAAAATAAAGGGCAAATATAGGGAATTTTACGAATAGACCTGTCAGGTTTTTATAACCTGACAGGTCTTGTTCGAGCAATGGAGTTTACTTTATAAAAGTTAGTTCACAAAACGGAAAAGCAGCTACTTATAAATTAGTGATTCAGAAGTAGAAAGCTTTTTAAATGTAATTATTACTGGAACATGGTCGCTAAAACGCTTCCAATTGCTGAAATCAGGAATTTCTACTTTTTTTAAATTTGACGAAATTTCCTTTGATGTAAAACAATAATCAATATGATATGGTTTTGATGGATTTCTTTGTAGAAAAAAAGTTGGTTTTGTCTCTTTTCCCTGTTCTTCATTAAAATATTTATGATATAAACTTTTTATATTTATTTCTTCAAGTTCTTTAATTACGTCGCTATGATTCCACCACCTATCCCATTCATCCCAAATGCTATTGCTATTTAAATCTCCAGCTATAATTATTTTTTTGAAGTTTGATTTATTTACCTGAAGATATTTCCAGAATTGGCCAATGTAGCCAAAGTTTGGTGAACTATTTTGGTGCGCCCAAACAGCTAATAATTGAAAATCATTATTTATTAAACACGGAAGAAAGTACTTTACTGAATGATCCTTATAGTTATTTGACCAATCTAATGCTTTAAGACTTATTTGTTTTTTAGCAAAAACACCAAGTCCTTTGTTTTTATTATCGCCAATCCATAAATAATTGTTTGCCCAGTTTTTGTACTCTAAGTCTTTTGATTCAGCAGGATTCTCACATTCTTGAATTATTAATATATCTGCATCAAAGCCTAATAAAGCATCAAACTTTTTTCGAAAAGCACCATTACAATTCCAGCTAACAATTTTCATTTATAAAAAAGATACTCTACTCAACCACCACAATTTTCTTTACTAATGTTTTCTCCTTGCCTAATAATGACAAGAGATATATGCCATCAGTAACTTCATTTAAATTAATTGTTATATCAGAATTTTCAATTTTCCCTTTAGAAATTACATTACCTGTAATTGAATAAATTATATAATTTTTATAGCTATTAGACTCCTGTTTAATATTTATAGTTTTATTGAAAGAGTTAATAAAAACTTGTTCATTAATTTCTGAGTTATAATTTTTAACAGAAGTTATTAGTGGACAGTTAGAAACAGAACTTGTAGGGTATAGCGATTGTGCATTTTTTGAGAAACAATTTAATGAACCAATAGTATTGTAAATTCCTATCGAAGGAATTCTTTCAATTAGTCCTAAATTACTTCCTACTCCTTCAATAAATTGAACATTTTGCCCGCCAAAATAACACTCAGTTGTATTCCATCTTTTGTGATAGATTCCTCCAATTAATACTGAATCTATATATAATACTTTTCT
>JBBIUW010000011.1:0-16724 GCA_037440045.1 Sphingobacteriaceae bacterium | reverse complement strand
TTATTTTATGATGAAAAAAATAAAGTAATAGGTGCAGCGCATTGTGGATGGAAAGGCACTTTAGCTAAAATTGTAAAAAACACCATTAATGAAATGGTACTTTTAGGTGCTGATATTAATGAAATTAAAGTGGCTATAGGACAAGGAATTTGTAAAGCCAATTACCAGGTAAGCGAAGAGGTGATACAACAATTTAACGATGCAGGCTTTAGTAAAGATTGTTGGGAGGGAAGGCAATTAGATTTATTACAAGCAAATCGTTTTGTTGCTTTGGAAAGTGGAATTAAAGCTGAAAACATCTGGAGTATGAATCGATGTACAACTGAAGAAGATTTCTTTTCTTATAGAAGAGACAACGGAAAAACAGGACGTATGTGGGCTTTGATTGTGATGAGGTAATTTTTTTTATTAATAAAACTTATATCCAATACTTACTAAACCAGTGAAACAGTTTTGATGGAAGGGCCTTAACAAGTAAGGATCTTTTCTTTCAAACACAGGTCTGTTCCATCCAGGATTTGTAATGTCGTATTCGGCTTCAAAAATGACTGAAATAGCAATACGTTTAATAATTACTTTGGGTTGTATCATTATTTTGGGCGAGAAGAATTGGTTTTTTTGCGAGATATATTCGTTTTTGCTTAAGGTGGTTCGTCCAGTATTAAATCCTATATATCCAGATAAGCTCAACGTTTTTTTTGCGTTCCCTATTCCATAACCAAATCCGCAGCCAATGGCGTAACCAGATATTTTTGTGTTTAGGCTATCTTCAATCATCACGCGTGTTGGAATGATTTTATAATAATTTATTTGATCGTAGACTCTTCCATTTCTACTAATTGTATGGTTATATCCAGAGACACCGATACCAATAATTTGCAATGGAAGTGTTGGGTCTATTTTTTTATCAATGCTATTAATTTGGTTATAGTAACTGTTATCATAAACACGATACCCATAATATAAATCGATAGATCCATTATGGTAAAATTCTGGTTTAACAGGAGTTTCTTTTTTCTCTTTCTCTTTTTTAACTTTAATTTTTGTGGTTTGAGCAAAACCATGTATTGAGCTTAATATTAGAAGTATGATTATGTGTTTTAATGCTTTCATTGGGTTTATAAATAAGAAATTCTATAACCTAAACTTACTAAACCTATAATGCTGGTTTGGTATAATGATTTAGTTTGAACGTTATCTTTTTTGCTCATGTAAGTGGGTGTCCATTTACCACTGGTAATATCTCCTTGCGCCTCTATAATTAATGAAACAGCTAGGCGTTTTATCATGAGCTTTGGTTGTATAGTTATTTTAGGACAAAAAAATTGTTTATGCATTGAAATATTTTGGGAGTTTAATGTACATCTTCCCGAATTAAATCCCAGATAACATGTTATTGAAAGATTACGATTTTGTGTTGCAAATCGTTTGCCAATTCCCATGCCAAAGCTAGCTCCTGAAAAAGTTGTTTTAATACTATCATTAATGGTGATTTGTTGAGGTAGATATTTTTTTGCATTTATTTCAAATACAAAATAAGTTGGGCCAATCCCTCTCTCTAATCCAGATACACCAATACCTAATAAAACTGGAGGCTTACTGATACTAAATGAATCAGTGGAATTGAACTGCTTATAAAAATTATCTTTATAAATTAGGTTACCATAACAAACATCTATACTCATCATAGAAGTTAATGCATTTTGTCTTCTTGTTTCTTTTATGCTTTTTTTCCCTTTTTTGATTTTAATTTTTGAGGCTTGAGCAAAGAGATTAATCGAACATATTATATAAATGAAAAGTAAGAGTTTATGCATATACTAAATACTTAACTGTGTAACGTATTTTTTACAAAAAAGATACAGAATGTGCTAAGATAGTTTAATATTTCTAGTAAAAATGTAATAGCTTTGATATATAAACTTTTTATAGATGAGATTTTTATTTTATGTTATATCTGTTTGGTGTGTAAGCACTCTTAGTAAGGTTAATGCTCAAAGTGTAATGAGTTTTGTTCCTAAAGGATATACGCTTTTAGATTCAACATCTGGTGATTTAAACAAGGATGAAATAAGAGATGTTATTCTCATCTTAAAAAATGATTTGGAAGACACAAATGGAGATACTACTAGACCATTATTAATTTTGCATGGCACCAAATCAAAGACCTATACTTTGGTAGCAAAAAACGATCATGTGGTGTTATGTAAAAATTGTGGAGGGGTGTATGGAGATCCTTATGAAAGTTTGGTTGCCAAGAGTAATTTTTTTTCAGTAGAACATTATGGTGGCAGTAATTGGCGTTGGACACGCATTATTACCTTTAAGTATGATGTAAAAACAAAACAATATGTACTGCATAGAGATGCAGGAATTTCTTTTCATGTTTTTGATCCGGATAAAACAACAGATATCATTACCGGAAAGAAAGACTATGGCAAATTGTCTTTTGAGAAATACACAAATCAATAATTTATTATGAGCAACATATTATTTAGTACCATCGATTGGTCTGCTATAGAAAGAGTAGAGCATAAAGGAGAAACAGGCACAGCCTATTGGCAAACTATTCAGATGCAAGGACTAAGAATTAGAATTGTTGAATATAGTGCAGGCTATTTAGCCGACCATTGGTGCCAAAAAGGGCACATTGTGCATTGCCTGGAAGGAAGTTTTGTAACCCAACTAGAAAGTGGCGAACAAACCAAATTAACCAAAGGTATGTCTTATGTGGTTTCTGACGATATGAGTTCCCATCGTTCTGTTTCTGATGATAGCGTTAAACTGTTGATTGTTGATGGAGATTTTTTGAAATCTACTTCAAAAATATAGATAGTTATAAATAGACATTTGCTATAAGAGTTTACTAATTTAAGTTAAATGATGCTTAACTCGAGTTGAATAACACTTAACTCGACTTCGATGACACTTAACTTGAGTTTAATGATACTTAACTCGACTTCAATGATATCTAACTTGAGTTTAATGATGCTTAACTCGACTTCGTTGTTACTTAACTCAAGTTTAATGATGGTTAACTCGAGTTTAATAATGCTTAACTCGACTTCGATAACACTTAACTTGAGTTTAATATAATTCAACTCTAATTAATCATCGTAGAAACTGTTTTTTTTGTAAAATATATAAACCTTATCAATTAAGATGCTTGTTTAATGCCTATTAACAGGAGTTTAACGTACATTGGTACAAGTTCATCGTTTATCATTAACATCCCTTAACAAATAGTGGCACAAAGTTGGAAAATAGATTAGCCAGTGATACGTTATACATAAAAATTAAGACGCATGAAATAAACATTTACACTTGGATAACATGGTTTTTGAAATCAGCCAAATCGCAATAGATTTTAAAAGAGGCTTATTTCTTTAAGAGAAAACAGATGTTTCAATAAAAGGAGAATAATCAAGATTTTAATCCAAGGTTTATTCAATTTCAAAACAGATTAATTTTTATAATTATGACAACTAAATTAAAAGCCGCTCTTAATATGAGCAAGCTAAGCCCAGATGGGAAAGTGACCACAGGACAAAATATTATTAACTCCATAGTAGCATCGCCTACTTATTTTCCAACAAGCAGTTTGCCCCTGCCAATGGCATCAGCCACCGCTGCTATTACTAATTTACATAATGCCATCCTTGCCACAGCAAGTGGTTCGCAGGGTAGCATAAGTAATATGCACGAAAAAGAACGTATTGTGTTATCAGTGTTTAATGTGATAAGAGCCTATGTAGAAATGCAGGCAAATAACACCACCGATCCTCAAACAGTGATTGAAGCTGCGGGAATGACTGTTAATAAAGGTGGAGGAGGCTCGCCAGTTACAGAATTAACCATAGTGCCATTAGGCAATGGTATATTGCAGGTATCTGTGCCTCGTAATACGGGGGATAAGGCCTTTGTGTATTATTACAGTAACGACGGTGGTAACACTTGGATTGAATTTGAATGTAGTAGCTTAGCTACAATTCAATTAAAAAACCAAACACCCGCTAGTACCTTGCAGTTTAAATTTGCAGCCATTGGTAAAACCAAAGGGGGGTTTAGCCAAGTGAAAACAGCCATTGTGTTGTAGTTGTTTAAACTGATGTTTAAAAAAGCTTTCTGCCATGCAGAAGGCTTTTTTTGTTTTTGGTAAAAGCGTTTAAGAGATGCAATTAAGAATAGACGTGATAGGATGATGAAACCACAAAAAACCATTTGATTTTAAAAGATAAAATGTTAAATTTGATTATGAGGGGAAGATGAAGTAGGGTGGATTGAAAAAATGAGGATAAATGATTAAAACAAATAAATATGTTAAAAAAATAAGCGCTATAAAATAGCGGTTATTTTGTAAAATAAACCAAATACCCGCTATACAATAGCGGGTATAAGCTAGTTAGCAGTAACCGTTAGACAACCAACAACAAATATGACATTCCCATTTGTTATAGAACTTGAGCAAAAAATTAAGACAACGGGCGACACCGACTCTTTACTAAACGTTTTTACAATTATTCAGACCTATCTTAAATCTAAATCAGTCGACGACTTCTATAAGTCTGAAAATACTATTAAGTTTAAAAAGGGCTTTTTTGGTATGAATACCAATGTGTTTGCGACTATCGACAAAGGAGAGTTTGAATTAATTGAAAATAAAGGTGAATACAAATTAATCTACCGCTTTTATATGTTATGGTTCTTTATTATATCAACGACAATGTCAATAGTTTTTGGTATAGTAAGCGGACAACTTATATTTGCCATTGTTGTATTTTTTGGTTTAGTAATATGCAATTTTCTTATCTGTTTCGTTAGACAACAAGGCGTAATGAATGACTTAGTATATAGTATAGACGAAGCTTATAGAAATCGAAAAAACGGCAACTGCTAACAGCACCTAAAACTAATGCGGGCGGACATCAAAGCATTTGCAAATAAAGCCGCTTCGCGAAAGACATTTATTTTGCTTTGCAAATGCGTAGAAACATAGTATCTTTATTTAAACGTTTCGGTAAGACACAGTTTCAAACCGCACTAGTTTTAGCTCCAAAACGTTAGTAGCAAGCCTATAGAAATTGACACTTCATGAAGAAAATACTGTGTAATAGAACATTGTTAATTATAATCCTTATTTCACTAACCACAGTTGTTTTTGGACAGACAAAAACGTTGTCTATTAAGAAATTGTTAAAAGCACCCATTTATCTATATTATAACGACTCTTTATTTACTTTTGACACAAGCTGCCACAGAGTAACCAAAGTTCAAGGCAAAGAAATAATTAGATTAAAAATCTATCCGTCATTGTGTGAAAAAAGAAGAATGACGGGATGCAGTAAAGAATACCCATATTACGACTTTAGTAAAGTTGAACTGCTACTTGACAGTTTGCCAAACTTACAATATCTCGATCTTTCGGGATTACCGCTTTGGGAATTTCCACAAAAAATATTAGATCTAAATAAACTTCAAATTTTAAATCTAAATGTGGATGCTGAAGATTGTGTAGAGAATAAATTTTTCGGTTCGTTGATGCCCAAAAAATTATGGGAAATGAAGAGTCTTAAATATTTGTTTCTTCCCACCTATAAAAATGATAAGGGTGAGCTATGTTTACATTATTATCAAAAACTTTGGGCACAATCACTTGTTCCAATACCACAAACTAACTATAAATTTGAAATGCCTTACTCGCTGGACAAATATGACACTTTCATAAACCAACGGAACTCAAACTGCTTTGACTTAATGACTTTATTTCAGGTAAGCAGAATAACATATAAACAACAAAAGTAAAATTGGCCAGCTAGTAACACACGGTTTGCCCAAGCCTTGCAGACAACAAAGCAATTGCAAAAGCGGTAGACAATTTGTTAATTTTTTCTTTGCAATTGCATAGCAACATTGTATCTTTATTTAAACATTTCGGTAGACAACGGTTTCAAAAACGGCCTGAAGCAAACCGCGAAAACGTTTGTAGTAATGGGGCGGGCAGACCATTTAAAGAAAACTTGAGACAAACACAATCTAATTTTAAATTATGACATCAAAGAAAAAATATAAAAAACAGGTTGCATTATTTATCTTGCTATTAATTTCAAACCTTGGGTTTGCTCAACAGACTTCCAATACACAAAAAAGAGAGAAAGCTTGGATTTATGACGTAAATATAATAAGAGATGGAACAGGCAAGATATATTTAGAAAAAGTGGTTTTTGGTAAGGGAACTCCTGGCGGACCGGTACAAATTCGATACTTTGAAACTAAGGAACAAATTGGACCTGGAGGAAATGTTATCTATTCATCAAGAGAAAGAGTTGGAGAAAACAATGTTGACCCAGATATTGTAAAACAAGCTGAAACACTTCCTGTAACTGACAAAAATAAAAAACGTAAATAAATATCTGAGTTTAATAACTTTTCGAAAATCTGTGTGCGCCCCACAACTACTAACACAACCAGTCATGCGGGCGAAGGTCAAATCTCACGATAGCCATCGGGATGCAATTCAAGGTCGCTTCGCGAAAAGTATTTTCGTTTTGCAAATGCATAGAAACATAGTATCTTTAAACAAGCTTTTCGGTAGACATCGGTTTCAAACCGCACTACTGGTAGCTGCAAACCGTTAGCAGCAAGCGCTTGACAGAACACAATGAGAAAAATAATATTCATAATTTCTATCCTGACTAACTCATCATTATACATAAATGCTCAAAAGACAAGTGGCTATTCCAGAAAATTTAATGATTCATTATTAACTTTATTGCGACAAGGTAGTTATGACTTATCAATACTCACAGACCTGCATGAACATAACATAACACTTAGTGAGGATTCTTTGAATAAATTATTTATAATTTCAAATCAAAATTATTGCAATAAAATAAAAGCAGAAGACCTAACGCTTGACATAAAATTGCGTGAAATATATCTTAGTGACCAAATCTATCGCAACAAGTGCTACTTCCACCAAACAATTAAGTATAACGTTGTACAGAGCAATGACTCATTATTACAAATAAAATTCAGCAATTTAATTCCTGACCACAGCAAAATTAAAATGTTTCAAAACCAAATTTATCAAATGACATTTGATTTGCTTTTGATTCACTCTGTATCAACACTTCACACAAACTTTTTTAAAAATAATTTTCATATATATTCAAATGCCTTTTCAAATAACTTCTCGGAATTTGGGGATTTAAAAGGGTTAATTGATATTTATTTAAAATTTAAATACAATAAGCAATATTTTGAAACAGAATGGGGAAAAGGTAAATTAGATAACAAATCATTTGGTTTTTTACCAAAAATATCAAAAGGTGAGTTAGACAATATACTTGCAGACCTAAAAGTCATAGACCCAAAATACTAAATAAATCGCCAGCTGCTAACACCAAGCAGTTGCACCAGCGTGGCAGACATCAAAGGCATTTGCAAAAGTTCAAGGCAGACAATTTTTCCATTTTGCAAATGCTACTAAACATAGTATCTTTAAACCTAACATTCGGTAGACAAGTGTTTCAAACGCACAAGTTGTAGCCGCAAAACGTTATGTGTCACCGTTAGAAAAATAACCGCATAGACAAAAATGAAATCATTTATATTTATCGTAGCTGTTATTTTGTTCACTAGCAAACTTGTTGGACAAAGCGAATATTCAAAATATATCGTTGCAGACTCACTCAAAAAGACACAGTTAGTTAAGAACAAAACTGGTGACGAGAAAATTAATTACTTAGGTGTTATCAAAAAAACAAATGGCGACACTCTATACTATATTGTGACAGTTTTCAGCAGAGTTCAAGCTGCACGAGTAATGCATGGACACTCGAACATTATTTATATCGGCAAAGACCTAAAGGAAAAAAAGCGTTACGACATTTCACTTCCCGAAGAACTTCCTTATAAGTTAGACAACAATACATTATATTTTAAATATTTGGACGAGGCGACAAATAAAAAGAAAATATTTAAAAACAAAGTAGGCACGACACTTCCAAAAATAATGTGTGTTGGACCTGATAACTGTGGATAAATGAATGTTAGTTTCAAAGAAAACGGCGATCACATAACAGCACCTAAAACTTATGCGGGCAGAAGCACAAGCATTTGCAATAAATGCCGCTTCGCGAAAGACATTCATTTTGCATTGCAAATGCGTAGAAACATTTTATCTTTGTTATTAATATTCGGTTGACAAAGGTTCAAACTGCAAGTGGTGTCTACATAAAACCGTTAATAATAATTTTATGGCGAACTATATATATCAAGACAAATTAGAATCAGAACGTCTAATAACTCGTTTTTTAACTATAGACGACGTTGACCTTTGGTCTAAATTTTATACTGACAAGGAAGCTGTTGAATTTTTTCCAAGTTTTGGTTTGACTTCTTATATTGACAGAGCTAGACATATGATTGAAAAACAACTCGATCGCTATGCTCGTTCACGTTTTGGTCATCAAGCACTTATCGACAAAAAGACAAATCACTTTATAGGAGTATGTGGACTTTTGACACAAGAAGTTGATGCTGTTTCAGAAGTAGAAGTTGGGTATCACATTTTTAAAAAATATTGGGGGCAAGGTTATGCTACTGAAGCTGCAAAACTCTTTATTAATTATGCGTTTGATAATAATTTGACGACTTCTGTGATATCTGTAATTGACATAGATAATATAAAATCTCAGAAAGTTGCGTTGAAAAATGGGTTAATCAAAGAAAAACAAACAAAGTATTCTGACCATGAAGACGTATATATTTACAGAATATCAAAATAAAAAAGCTTTGTATAACTATATCTAAAACCTATGCAGGCAGAAATCAAAATAATAAAGAAAAGACTGTTAATTGACATGGACGGAGTTCTTGCCGACATATATGGACAATTTATTAAATATGAATTTAATGATATAGGTTTGACACAATCTTTAAATGATTTAACGGGTAAACTCGAACATGAAGCATTTAAATACCACGATAAATATGTTAACTCAGAAAACTTTTTTTATTCGGCACTACCAATTCAAAACAGTATAGAAACTGTGAATAAACTAAATAATGCATACGAAATTTATATAGTTTCGTCTGCCATGCAATTTCCATTAAGTTTGAATGAAAAAATAAAATGGTTAACCGAATACTTTCCATTTTTATCTTGGAAACAAATTGTTTTTTGCGGAACTAAAGAAATAGTTACCGGAGACATTATGATAGATGACCATTTTAAAAATCTAGATACATTTCAGGGACAAACAATTCTGTTCACACAACCGCATAACATTGATAAATCTAGTGGAAAACACATACGAGTTCAAAATTGGAAAGATATTGAAAAAATATTGCTTTGATTTGGAATAACTGAAAAACAAACGATGTTATTTTTATTTTGCTACAAAATGTAGCACAAAGCAATAAGGTCTTGCTTTAACTTTGCTTCATGAATCAAGACTTATTTATTAAATCAGATTTACATGGCAGAGCAGCCATTGTGTTTTGTGATGGTGATTATATATCCTGCATAAAACAATTTTCTTATAAAATTAGTTTGTTTTTAGTTGATGATACTTATGTAGAAGTGTTTTACGATGCACACACTAATAAGCTTGAAGATATTGCTATTATAGATGTGGATGAGCCAAGGTTGCAGTTGTATACCTTAAATGTGGATATTACAGATTTGTTTAAATAATTAATAATAATTGATGGTTTTCAATGAATATATTCATTCTTTATCAATGTAAATTTTATTGGTATTTGGCGTTTTTTCGTTCATAGAATAAACTCTTAAAATGAGCTGAACAGTTTCTCTTATTCTATCAATGGGACTTTGATTAGCAATGTATTTTGCTTCATCTTCAGCAGCGTGGCTAAAATCCCTATAAACAGTAATCTTATTTTTTTTATATTCCTCTGACATTTAAAAAAAACTTTATTAAAGATAAGCTATTTTTTTTCATAAAAAAAGTTAGGTTATTTCTTAGGATAATCAAATAAAAACAACTCTCCTTGTTTTACGCTCTTCCAATCACTAACATCAAAGCTAATACCAGCAATGGCGCATGTAGGTAGTTCCATTGGTAAGGCTTGCGTTAAATGCTGAGCGGTATCACTTATTGTTGGATTGTGTGCAAATAACAAAACGATATTAAAATTATTGTCAATTGAATGAATGACAGATAAATAATCTTTCACAGATGTTTCGTAGAGTTCTTGTTTAATACTTATGTTATTGGCCTGATAGTTTAAGTGTCGCGCAAAAATTAAAGCTGTAGAGATAGCTCTGATGGCAGGGCTGCTAATAATTAAATCGGGTTTGTGATTAAACTTAGCCGCCATCTTATTAGCGTTGGCATAACCGCGTTCATTTAAGTAACGTTCAATATCTTTGAGTTCGGGGTTTGTCCATCCGATAGCTATCGGATCAGACTTTGCATGACGAATGAGAAATAGTTTTTTCATAAAACAATTACGAATAGCATACGAATATGCGAATCTGGTTTTGTAAACTTATCTCTCATAACTTGTTTCGCATCTCTCATCATTCATAACTCATCTCTCATCATTCATTTAAAATCTTCCATCGTAATCACTCTCTCGCAAAACGCATATTCGTCTTTGATAGAGTTAGAACACACTACAATGGTTTTATGCATGGCATAAGTAGTAATCATATTTTTGTACCAATCGATAACAGTAGCATCTAAATTGGTGGTTGGTTCATCTAAAAACAAGATAGGAGCATCCGCTAAAATGGCGAGCGTTAATTTTAAACGTTGTCTCATACCACTCGAAAACAATTTTATGTATTTGTTTTGATGAGCCGATAAGCCAGAAAGTTCAACAACCTGGGAGATAGAAAGACTATTTAAAAAAGGCTTATAAATATGCACGTGTTCTATTTGCTCCAGTAAAGTAAAATCTTCAACTAGTTCCAAATAAGGCGAAGCCAAACTAATTAATTTGTAATGTTGTTCGTCTTCTATTTTTTGTTGGTTATTGCTGTACGTTACCGAACCTTCATTTAACGTTAAGTAACCTGTTATGGCTTGCAATAAGGTAGATTTACCAGAACCATTTAACCCCATAATAACCACTTTTTCAGCGGGTTTAATCTCCAAGTCTACTTTTCGGAAAATCCATTCTCTGCCAAATTTTTTTCCGGCATTGGTAACATGTATGGTAATGGCGTTTTGCAAACAGTTTTGATTTGGTTATAAAAGTAATATTTTTCAGTGATTGTTTGTAATCATTTTTAAACCACATAGATACATAGTTTTTAACTTCTAAACCATATCTCATCTCTCAACTTTCATCTCTCAACTCTCATAATCCATCTCTTAACTCTCATCACCCATATCTCATATCTCAACTCTCATAATCCATCTCTCATAATCCATCTCTCATATCTCCTAACTCATAACTTTTTTTGTATCTTTATGCCCTTGAAAATCATTAAACGCATATTTGCCCCAATTTGGAAAACATGGTTCTTTATCGTGTTTTCTATTTCTTTTTTAATTCTGTATCCATTTTTTTATTACACAATTAAAAAACAGAAACTAGAAACAACCTTTAAAATAAAACGCATTTGGTCGTATTGCATTGCTTATGGCTCTTTTGTATTCCCTAAATTGATATACAAAACTAAAACTAAAAAAATGCCTCGTCCTTGTGTGTTTGTGGCTAATCATACTTCGTATTTAGATATTGTACTAAGTACCATGTATATTGATCATTTAGCGCTTTACATGGCTAAGGTAGAATTGGAAAAAGCACCTTTATTTGGTATCTTTTTTAGAGGAATGGATATTTCGGTTAACCGAAAAAGTAAGATAGATGCACCAAAAGCATTAATAAAAGCAGCCGAAGCGATTGATAAAGGTCGTAGTATGGTTATTTATCCAGAAGGAACAATATCTACGTATGGGGTTTTAAAGCCATTTAAAAACGGGCCTTTTAAATTAGCCATTGATAAGCAAGTACCAATTGTGCCAGTAGTAAATTTAAATAACTGGCATTTGTTGCAAAACGGGGGCTATTTTAAAAGTAACGGACGTTTTGGGATAGCTAAAACAGTTGTTTTAGAACCAATTGAAACAACAGGAATGACTGAAGAAAATTTAGTAGATTTGCGTGAACGCGTTTTCAAATTAATTAACGATACATTACACGAATACAATGGCACAAAAAATTGATATTAAAACAGTAGATGAAGTAGCACACTTAGCTCGTTTAGAATTTAACGAAGAAGGAAAAGCCGAAATCTTAAACGATATGAATCGTATGTTAGCTTTTGTAGATAAGTTAAGCGAAATGGATACAGATGGAGTAGAACCATTGATATACATGACGGATGAAAAAAACGTGATGCGTGAAGATGAACCTAAACAAACAATTACGCAAAAAGAAGCATTGAAAAATGCTCCTAAAAAAGATTCGGATTACTTTAAAGTACCAAAGGTAATTGATAACAATTAAGCCATATTTGCCAGAGTATAAACCTGCTTTGTTAGAAATTTTTAAAAGCAATATGCCTTTGTATTTTGCAGAGCATGAGTTAGATTTATTTGCTGTTTTTTTAGACAGAGATGCTTCAACTCGCGGACCATTTAATATTGTTTTTGAGGATGATGTGATTGTTGGTGCTGGCGGCATTGCATTAAACCAACCAACCAAATATACTAATGAACCACATGTGATTATGACATGGGGCATGGTAGATCAAAACCAACACAAAAAAGGCTATGGTAAAGTGTTGTTGTTGCACCGTATAGAGCAAGCTAAAGAGCTATATCCTGGAATTAAGATTGCTCTTGGAACATCACAACATACGTATCAGTTTTTTGAAAAATATGGATTTAAAACAGTTGCCTACGAAAAAGACCATTGGGGCAAAGATTTAGATTTATATCAAATGGAATTATTTTAAACAATGAGAGCCTTTGCTATTCCAATATTGTTTGTTGCTTTTATAGTATGGATATTGTACAGAGCAATTATAAAAAAAGATTTAAAACAACATTTAAATGAGTTGTATTTAGGCCTTTTCTTTTCTTCTATATGGGCTGTTATAATTTACCTGTTTTATAAATAACTGTTCTCGTCACTTCGAGTGATTCGATGAAAGAGAATCGTATTGAGAAGTGAAGACTAATTATATAGATCTCCTCATCAAATACAATTGATGACCGAAATTTAACTCCTGATAAATTTCAAAGCCTAGTTTTTTATAAAAAGGTAAATTTTGTAGCATCGATGTTTCTAAATACATCAGACGTTTCATCGTATTGGTTTTCGCAATCACTTCTTTCAAAAAAGCTGTACCTAAGCCTTTACCTTGTTGCTCAGGATTAACGCCAATAAACCATAGATAAGCAATTTCTTTGGTAGGATAGCAACTTTTTATTTTAGCATTTCTATCCATTACTTTTTTAACGAGACTTAATCCTATACAATAAAAAACAAGTTTTAAATCAAGTAATAATGTTGTTTTTTGTTTATCAGGATATAAAATAAGAGCACATGCTTGTTTGTCGTTTGATAAAAAAATATCTCCAAAGCAATAACATACTTCAAATGAATAATCCATCAAAGCACAAATGCGATTCATACGCTTTGCATCTTGTTTCACAACAAAATTAACACTGTTGTTTTTATCAAAGGCTTTGCTTAAAATATCGATAACAAGTGCTTTGTCGTTTTTTGTAGCCTTAAGCATAGTTTGATTATTTTTGAGAGCCTTCTAATTGTTTTTTAAAAGATTCCCAATCAAAATTCCAAGGATCGGTTTTGCGCACAGGTGCTATATCACTGTGGCGAAGCACATATTTAATACTATAACGTTTTTTTATGTTATTAATTAAATTTAGTAAGGCAGCTTCCTGTTCTTTTGTTGGGCTTTCGGTGTATGAGGTCATTAGCTCAATACCAATAGAACAAGAGTTTACATTAGTAGTGCCATCAGGTAAAGAACTTTTTCCAGCATGGTACGAATTGTCTTTTTCATCCACCAATTGGTATATTTTTCCATCACGTCCAATGACATAATGTGCAGATACACCATAGGTGGAAAATTGCTTAATTACTAAATCAATATCATACTTATCTCCACCAGAGTTGTTAAACGTAGAATGCACAATGACACTATTGACACTGCGATTGCTATTAGGCGCAAAACCAAAACTTACTTTTTTATTGATGATATTGAGAGAATCGCTTGCAAAAGAGTATAAGCTAGTGCTGATGGAAAGTATAAAAAGTATTATTAATTGTTTCATTTGCTAAAATTATTCTTATCAAAGATAAATGGATTTGTGGTATTTACAATTGACGGTAAGTTATATAGTGTTAACAGATTCTTTAAGACAGTGTTAGCGGTAGTTGTTAATTATACTCAATAAGATCTATTACAATTTTACAATTGTTTACAGTTCTGTACTCTAATTTCACGAAGCCATATTTTTCGTTATAGTAACTTTTTAATTCAGTATTTAATTGTCCATTTTTAAATTTCGAGAACCCATTAGCAATAGTAACATTGCATTCTAATTCACCGATTTTTGTTTTAATAACTTCATTTTTTTGTCTTTGATAGTTGTATTTAATATTGATTAATTCAGTTGCATTAATCCATCTTGGGTCTAAATAAAAACCGCCGGTTTCTAGTTCCCATGACCATGTAGATGTCGAATGGTCTTTCATGTAAAACGGGTATGGGCATAATTGTAGAATTTTAAAAGTGTAATTTCTAGGTGGATGTATCCATGTGTTTTTCGAGTTATCAATAACACCAGTTGCCTCATCTCCGCATGGTCTTTTGTATTTTGGGTTAATTCGCTTAAAATAAGCACAAACTGTGTCCGCTGGTTGTTTGTCTTTGTCTAGATAATCATAGCTAAATACTGTCTGCGAATACGTACTGTCAAATGATGCAAATGTATTTAAGTAATCACTAATTGTTATTCTTAAATACTCAATTGTGTTGCTTTCATTTGAACCATATTTAGTAAGATTTAATTGGTTTTTATTATCCCAAGAGTCTTTGTTTCTTAGGAATTTATATTTGGTTCCTGAACTATCCTGATAATAGTAGTCATATAAAAATGTCTTATTTAGTTTATAAGAAGAATTGTCTACTGTGTATTTATGAGCAAAAGTATCTCTTGGAATTGGCTTTTCAATGTAAATTCCATCTTCAAAAATTAATTCTTGTGCTGATACAATTCTAAAAGTTAAAAGAAGAAATAGTATATGTCTCATGTATAGTTGTCTTACAATTACGGCTAATTACTTGCTAAGTGCCATATATCCATTTTTAATTGATTACAAATGATTATAGCTACTTAAAAGTATTTGTATCAAATATAAATAAAAAAATCCCCTCAAGATTTTTCTTAAGGGGATTTAACTTTATGAGTCTTTAATTAAAATTATTTTACTTCTTCGTAGTCAACATCGGTTACGTTTTCTCCTTTGTTTCCTGCGTCAGTATTTGCAGCACCTTCAGCACCTGGGTTAGCAGCGCCACCTTGTTGCTCATTCATAGCTGCATACATCTCAGTTGAAGCTGCTTCCCATGCAGCATTTAATGCTGTGCTAGCTGTTTCAATGCCTGCTAAATCTTTTGCACCATGTGCAGTTTTTAAATTAGCTAAAGCGCCTTCAATGGTTGCTTTTTTCTCAGCTGGAATTTTATCTCCGTATTCTTTTAATTGTTTTTCTGATTGGAAAATTAATCCGTCGGCAGCATTAATTTTATCTGCTTCTTCTTTCGCTTTTTTATCAGCGTCAGCATTCATTTCTGCTTCACGTTTCATTTTCTCAATTTCTTCTTTGCTTAATCCAGATGAAGCTTCAATACGGATGTTTTGTGCTTTACCTGTTGCTTTATCTTTAGCTGATACAGATAAGATACCGTTAGCATCAATATCAAAAGTTACTTCAATTTGCGGAACCCCACGTGGAGCTGGCATAATACCATCTAAGTTAAACTGACCAATTGTTCTGTTATCTTTAGCCATCGGACGCTCACCTTGTAATACATGTAATTGTACACTTGGTTGGTTATCGCTAGCAGTTGAGAACGTTTCTGTTTTTTTAGAAGGAATTGTTGTGTTAGATTCGATTAATTTAGTGAACACTCCACCGTAAGTTTCGATACCTAAAGATAAAGGTGTTACATCTAATAATAATACGTCTTTCACTTCTCCTGTTAATACACCACCTTGAATAGCTGCTCCTAAAGCAACAACTTCATCAGGGTTAACACCTTTGCTTGGAGCTTTACCAAAGAATTTTTCAACCGCAGCTTGAATAGCTGGTATACGTGTTGAACCACCCACTAAAATAATTTCATCGATATCAGAAGTTGATAAACCTGCATTTTTTAAAGCTGATTTACAAGGTTCAATTGTACGTTGAATTAAATTATCTGCTAGTTGCTCAAATTTTGCACGAGTTAATTGTTTTACTAAGTGTTTTGGAATTCCATTAACTGGCATAATGTATGGCAAGTTAATTTCAGAAGTTGTAGTACTTGATAATTCAATTTTAGCTTTTTCTGCAGCTTCTTTTAAACGTTGTAAAGCCATTGGATCTTGACGTAAATCAATTCCCTCGTCTTTTTTAAATTCATCAGCTAACCAGTCAATAATTAAGTTATCAAAGTCATCACCGCCTAAGTGTGTATCACCATCAGTTGATTTTACTTCAAA
>JBBIUW010000010.1:0-16727 GCA_037440045.1 Sphingobacteriaceae bacterium | reverse complement strand
CAATCCCAAGTATTATAAAATGCCTGGCGTTACTGATTTAAAAACTTTATCGGAGTACAAAGGGTCGTTAAAAGGCCAAAACAATAAATTATCTAAGTTTATTGATAGTACTAAACAAACCACACGTATTAGTTATCAGGTAGCTGATATTGGTTCTAAAAAAATGAAGGAATTAATGAAAGTTATACGACCTAAAATTGATTCTATTTTTAGCCCAGAAGAATACCATGTAAGTTTAACTGGACATAGTTTGGTATTTCTAAAAAACAACGATTACTTACTATCTAACTTAATAGAAAGTTTAATTATTGAAATTATTTTAATTGCCATTGTGGGTATTGCATTATTCCGTTCCGTTCGTATTATCGTTCTATCAAAATTACCTTGCTTAATACCATTAGTTATTACAGCTGGTATTATGGGCTTTTTAGATATTCGTTTTAAACCATCCACAATTTTAATATTTAGTATTGCCTTTGGTATATCCAGCGATGGTACCATTTACTTTTTAACCAAATATCGTCAGGAATTAAAAAAACACAACCGTGGAGCTGCTGCTGCTATCACAGCGGCAATTAAAGATACAGGCTTAAGCATGGTGTATACGTCTATTATTTTATTCAGTGGATTTTCTATCTTTTCTGCTTCAAGTTTTGGTGGTACAGTTGCATTAGGTGTATTAGTATCATTAACGTTACTAATATCAATGTTTACAAATATTATTTTATTACCAGCAATTTTACTATCCATTCACAAAAAATCGATGAAAAAAGAAATCATCGAAGAACCATTGATAGATATTGAAGATAGTTTGGTATGATTTAAAATAACAAAATCAAAAAAAGAATTTTAATCATTAAAAAATACTTTTAGATTACGTTTTCATAAGTCCTGTTAATATTATTTACCCGAATAATTATGAGGGTAATAAATTAAACCGATGTAGATAAAACAAGAAGTTTAAATTAAAGTAATGATTTTTTAAATAAATCTGGTATAGTTATACTAGCAACTGTTTTAAGTATATTTAATGTTATGCTTTTAAAAACAAATTGAATAATGGTAAAAAGACTTTCGATAACGAAAGTCTTTTTTATTGTATTTAAGTCAGTGATATAAAAAAATGAATAATCAACTTCTGATTTTAGTATGTTTAAACAACATTTCAGTAAATACAGTTTAATACATTAAATAAATCTTGCTACTATAACGTTGTATCTAATTTAAAATAACAAAAATGATAAAAAAAATATTAAACAAAATATTGCCATCAAAAATCAATCAGTTTATCAAACTAAAAGCACATTCAGGAGACAAATTTAATTGTCCTTTTTGTGGTTATAATGCAAAAGACTTGTCACCGATAGGAACAAACATAAAAGTCTTAAACGAAAAACATGTTATTGGAGCTGGACTTAGAAATGGAGGTTGTTATAAATGTGGCTCATCCGATAGAGAACGATTAATTTATGTCTATCTGAAAAATGTTTTAAATATATTTGAAACCAAAAACATAAAGATTCTTCACTTAGCACCAGAAAAAAATTTATCAAAGATTTTTAGTAAAGTGGGGTTTGAAAAATATATCTGCGGAGATTTATTCACTGAAGGGTACAAATATCCTGATTATGTTCAAAACATGAATGTCTTAAATATTCCTTATGAAGATAATTATTTTGACTTAATTATTTGTAATCATTTACTTGAACACGTGCCAAATGATATTGATGCCATGAAGGAATTAGTTCGTGTTTTAAAACCAAATGCAAAAGCTATATTACAAGTTCCTATATCAAAAAATTCAAAAACTACATTTGAAGATTTTTCGGTAACAAATCCAAAAGAAAGAGAAATAGTCTTTGGACAGTTTGACCATGTTAGAATATACGGACAAGATTACGTTGATAGGCTAAACTCTGTAGGGTTAAACGTTGAACGCATTAATATTTCAAAAAAATATGAAAAACACGGATTGTGTATAGAGGAAGATATTTTTATTGGAGTGAAAAAATAAACCAATTATTTTTGTTAAAAAAAGGATATACAAATACCCTTTTTAATATGAATATGCTAACGAATAAAAAAAATTGTATTAGCATGGATATAAAATGAAAAACCTTATACTTTCTAAACATCAAAAAACGCAACTACTAAATGCTGAGCATTTTTCTCAAGAAATTATGCAACTGGTGCATCGCAAAAAATGGCTACTTATTTGGGTTTCAAAAGAATTTAATGGCTTAGATGTTTCGTTTAGCAAAGGTTTAAAATTACTTTATCAGATAGCTAAAACAGATGGGAGTTTGGGTTGGTTTGTAACACTTTGTTCGGGTGCTAACTATTTTTCAAAAAACTTAAGGCCTAAAATTGCGGATGAAATTTTTAGTACTAAAAATGTATGTTTAGGTGGCAGCGGTATGGTAGCTGGCACAGCTTCCCTTATTAATAAAGACAAATTTCTTATTAATGGAACTTGGAAATACGCTACTGGAGCTCCGCATTTAACCCATTTTACACTTAACGCCAAAGTAGATAATGACATAGTATCGTTTGTTATTCCAAAAGAAAACGTGACTATTATTCCAGATTGGACATCTATGGGAATGCGAGCTACCAATACCTTTTCGTTTGAAGTGAAAGATGTTATTATTTCAAAAAAATATAGTTTTAAATACGATACATTTCTCACCCATGATAAAAGTTCTAATATACCTTTTACAGTATTTGCCGACTTAACTTTGCTTGTCAACTATATTGGCATGGCACAACATTTTGCCGAACTAGTTGACAATAAACAAATGATATTTTATTCAGAAAGTGTACTAAAGCAAACATTTTCCTATGCCAAAGAAATTGAGCGTGCCATAGCAAAAAATAAAACTCTCTCAAAAGAACAAATGCAGCACATTCACACTTTTGGAGAAGAAAGCGTTTCAGATTTATGTATGTATTTTATGAGCTCATATCCTAAATCTGGTATTAAAGCTAGCCAACTAACATCACCTATAAATCAAGTATTTCGAGATTTTTTTACCGCAACACAACACACTAATTTTAGAAAGAAGTAAATGAATACTCTTAAAAATATTATCATTGCATCATTAACTTTAACATTTGTATCCTGTACATTAAGCAATAAAGAAATTACACAAAATGAATGGAAATATAGAGAGGGTTCTAGACCAGGACATGATTTTATATTTTTTGGTGGTGGTGTTTTTAAATTAACGAATGACACAATATTTTTTATTGACACCGCGATTGCAACAATAGTTGATTCAAGAAAAAATTATTTCTTATATGATAACGAAATAACTTTAAAAAATATAAAAACTGGGAAAACAGTTGTTTATAATGATTTTGGGGAAACAAAAGCTCAGGATACTATTGCGAGTATTGAAATAACAAAAACTATCGATACAGCCGAACCTCCCATTCCTCAAAATATTCCAATAGAGCATTAAAAGTAATAAATACTTACCCATTTACTATAATAAATAAAAGCTATGACAATCGTAAAAGATTTATATGATTCCATTTTTAAAAAAAATTACGAATTTGTTTGGCAACAATTTGCCATTGAAAATTGTGGGATATATTCTGAAGCAGAACACAGTGTAGAAATTTTTTATAATAATTATAAAATAATATTTGACACATATATACATCACAGCGTTGTAGGAGAAAAGTCCTATGAAACAGAATTTACAAGAGTTCGACTTGAATTTATTTCACCAGATAATTTACGTTTAAGACTAACAAAACAAGCTTTTGTAGACAGTATTAGTAAATTATTCGGAGCTCAAGATATTCAAATTGGAGACAAAATATTTGACAAACGTTTTATGATTAAAGGAAATGATGATTATAAAATTCAAACATTATTCTCTAATAAAATCATTAAAAAAATAATATTGGAGCAAAATGATATTCATCTTGAAATTTTAGACAAAGAAGGGATTTTCAATGAACAAGTTCAAGAACACAATGTAATGCTCTATTATATTTCAGAGACAACTATAAAAGAAATTATACAACTTCAAACATTATTAAAACTTTACATTGCTATAATTGAGCAATTAACCAAACTAAGGTCCGCAGAACCTATTAAACGATAATTACTAAGTTAACCTTAATCATATAATAACAGTTAGTTAATTAGTTTTACGATAAATTATTCCTGTCCTTAAATCCTAAAAAATGGTAAAACTGACTAATTTCAAAGAATTATAAAATTCTATTTATATATTTAGATATATAATAATACTTAATCCATTAGGTGTATCTTTTTGCTTAAAAATTCAATATAAACGAACAACTAATCTACCACTTTATGAAGAAACTATTTTTTACTACTATATCTTTTATTTTTTCCGTTACACTAATTAGTCAAACCCAAACACCATCATCACAATTAAATTTAGATTTTGAACTCACTGAAAAAGGAATACCAAATGGCTGGAGTAATTTTGGTAGCTCGGGATACAAATTAGCAATTGATTCTATTCATAAAAAAAGTGGTAAATACGCCGCTAGTGTAGAACTTGAAGAAGGCAATTCTCCTGACTATAAAGCTATGTCATTCACATTACCAAACAATTATGATGGAAAAAGAATTACACTTAGCGGCTATATTAAAACCGAAAATGTAAGTGAGGGTTACGCCGGCCTATGGATGAGAATAGATCCATCTGTTGCTTTTGATAACATGAATAAAAATGGGATAAAGGGAACAACTGATTGGACAAAATATGAAATCACATTACCAATGGATCCTCAAAAAACTAAACAAATTGTTGTTGGTGGTCTATTAATTGGTAAAGGTAAAATGTATATAGATGATTTTAAAGTAACCATAGATGGTAAGGATATTAAAGACTTAAAGCCATTTGAAAAAAAATTATCTGTTGCCGAAAAAGATAATGAGTTTGACAAAGGCTCTGGCATTACATCCATACCATTAAATAAAGTAAATACCGAAAATTTAAAAACGCTTGGTTTAATTTGGGGTTTTGTAAAATATCATCATCCAAATGTTGCTAAAGGAAATTATAATATGGATTATGAGTTGTTTAGGCTTTTACCAAAAATACTAAGTACCGAAAACAACAAAACAAGAGATGAAATTTTAGTAACCTGGATAAATGGTTTAGGTAGTTTTACTGAAGGTAAATCCCCTAAACTTGACCCCACAGATATTAAACTCATGCCAGATGTGGAATGGATTACCACATCTAATTTATCGAAAGAACTAAGTGATTTACTATTAAAATTAAAAAATGCCGATAGACCCAAAGAGCATTACTACATTGATTTTTATCAGGGAGTTGGCAATCCCGAATTTAAACATGAAAACGAATACTCCTCAATGAAATATCCTGATGCTGGATTCAGATTACTATCCTTATATAGATATTGGAATATGATACAATACTTTTTTCCTTATAAGAACCTAATTGAAGAAGATTGGAAAAATGTATTGGAAGAATTTATCCCTAAGTATGTAAATACTACAAACGAAACAGAATACTTACTAACTACATTAGAAGTTATAGGTAGAATTCACGATACTCACGCTAATATTTGGAGTAATCACGAAGCTTTAAACAAATATTGGGGGCTAAACTATTCGGCAGTTGAACTCACTTTTATTGAAAACAAAGCTGTTGTAACAGGCTACTATGATACAACATTAGGTAAAGAAAGCGGTTTATTAGTCGGTGATATTATTACTTCTATTAATAATTATAATATTGAAGACATTGTAAAAAACAAATTAAAATATACTCCAGCATCAAATTATCCAACTCAACTAAGAGATATTGCTGCACACCTTTTAAGAACAAATGATTCAACTATAACAGTAGAAACATTAAGTAATAATACAAAGCAAACAATAGTTTTAAAAGTATATCCTAAAAGTAAAATTAATCTTTACCTTAAATATCAAAATACAGACACCTGTTTTAAACTTATCAATAAAGATATTGCTTACATCAACAATGGTTCATTAAAAACTAAATATCTGTCTAAAATCTTTAAAGAAATTGAAAACACAAAAGGTTTAATTATAGACGACAGAAATTATCCATCAGATTTTCCTATTTATCAATTAAGTAATTATTTAATGCCAGAAAGTATTCCATTTGTAAAATTCACAGAAGGAAGTTTTGAAACACCTGGTTTGTTTACTTATGGCAAAGCAATCAAAGTAGGAAGCAAAGTTAAATCACATTACAAAGGCAAAGTAATAATTTTAGTAAATGAAATATCTCAAAGCTCTGCAGAGTACCATGCAATGGCATACAGAGCAAATCCAAATGCAACAGTAATTGGATCTACAACAGCAGGGGCTGATGGTAACGTATCAACTATTTTTTTACCTGGAGGTATCAGAACTATGATAAGCGGAATTGGAGTTTATTATCCTGATGGAAAAGAAACTCAACGTATTGGAATTGTTCCTGATATAGAAGCAAAACCAACTACTAAAGGTATTAAAGAAGGGAAAGACGAGGTATTAGAAAAAGCAATTGAAACAATAAATAAACCTTAATTTCTTTGACATTTGTCAATAACTAACATTTATAGTTTCATATATTTGTTTATAATTTTAAGAATTGAAAACAAAAATATTAAACAGTTTATTAATTATAAGCTCATTAATAGGCTATTTAGAATGGGGTGGCAATAATCATCAGTTTTTATTTCAAGCTGAAGCTGAGATTATTTATAAATTATTAAACGAAGTAAAATCTGTTATTCATCCTTTTATTTTATTGCCACTAATGGGGCAAGTAGTACTATTATTCACTTTGTTTCAAAAAACGCCAAGCAAACTTTTTACTTATTTAGCCATTGGTTGTTTGGGAATATTATTAGCTTTTATGTTTTTTATTGGCGTTATCAGTTTAAACTTTAAAATTATCATATCTACTTTACCATTTTTGATAATTGCCTTCTACTCAATTATTTATCACAGAAAAAACAAAGCATAATTTTTTGTATATTTATGTAAACTAACTGACAATTATCAGTTGTAAAAATGATTTAAGCTTTTATACGAACTCATCATTACAACTAAATTAGTAATGTTTATGATAAAAAACGTTTTCAATGAAATTGGATTGATATGGCTTTTTGCTATGCGATTTTTTCGTGAAGTGTTTAGAGGTAGATTTGAGTTTAACGAATTTTTACGTCAGTGTTTTTATATAGGTAACAAATCATTACCATTAGTAGCTATCACCGCATTTATTATGGGATTGGTAATTACCATGCAATCCCGCCCTACTCTTGTGGAATTTGGGGCGCAAGCTTGGTTACCAAAAATGATTTCGGTTTCATTAGTTCGAGAAATTGCCCCTGTAATTACAGCACTTATTTGTGCAGGAAAAATTGGTTCTGGTATTGGTGCCGAATTGGGATCAATGAAAGTAACCGAACAAATTGATGCAATGGATGTTTCGGGAACTAATCCTTATAAATTTTTAGTAGTAACACGTGTTATGGCTACTACATTGATGATTCCTTTACTAGCAATCTTAGCCGATACGGTTTCGTTATACGGTGGTTATTTAGGTTGTAATATACACGGAGTAGTGAGTTGGGATTTATTTTGGAATCAAGTATTTGACACATTAGTATATGCTGATATTGTACCTGCCATTACAAAAACATTTTTCTTTGGTTTTGTAATAGGTATTATAGGATGCTATCAAGGATTTAATTCTAACAAAGGCACTGAAGGAGTTGGGCAATCTGCTAACTCAGCGGTTGTTATTTCCTCGTTATTGGTTTTTATTATTGATTTATTAGCTGTACAAATAACCGATGTATTACATTTAAATTAATGAGCGAAATTAATTCACATACTCGAACTCATCAATTATTACAATCTGTTATTAGTATCAAAGATTTGTATAAGGCATTTGGTAACAACAAGGTAATTAATGGTTTTAATTTCGACTTATTTCGTGGCGAAAATGTAGTAGTACTGGGCAAATCAGGTTCTGGAAAATCTGTTTTAATTAAATTGATAATTGGCTTAATGAGTCCAGATAAAGGAAGCATTGATGTTTTAGGCAATCAGGTACAAAATCTAAATTCAACAGAATTAGACGAGATGCGAGTGAAAGTTGGATTTTTATTTCAAAGCAATGCTTTATACGATTCAATGACTGTAAGAGAAAATTTAGAGTTTCCATTGCGCCGACATTGGATTAAAAAAAGCACCAACAAAGAAGAAGTTAACTCTTTAGTGATGGAAGCCTTGACTAATGTTGGTTTACCTCACACAGTTGATATGATGCCCTCTGAGTTATCTGGAGGTATGCGTAAACGAATAGCTTTAGCTAGAACCTTAATTTTAAAACCAGAAATTATTTTATATGACGAACCAACTACAGGTCTTGATCCTATTACAGGAAAAGAAATCAGTCACTTAATGGTTGATATCCAAAAAAAATATAACACGTCCTCTATCATTATTTCTCATGATATCAATTGTGTAAAAATAGTTGCAAATCGCATTGTTATGTTAATTGACGGAACCTGCTATGCTACAGGCTCATATCAGGAACTCAAAAATTCATCAGACCCAAGAATTAAACAATTTTTTGAATAAACATTATGGCTCAAGAAACATCTAAAAATATTCGAGTAGGCGCTTTTGTTTTAGCAGGGACAGCCTTACTTATATTTTCGTTATACCTCATTGGTGCCAAACAAAATTTGTTTGGTTCTACTTTTGAATTAAAATCACAATTTAAAAATGTGAATGGATTG
Source organism: Sphingobacteriaceae bacterium (assembly GCA_037440045.1). GTDB lineage: Bacteria > Bacteroidota > Bacteroidia > B-17B0 > Aurantibacillaceae > UBA4416. Next base: position 7,940 of record JBBIUW010000010.1, on the reverse strand, counting down.
ATGCCTGGTAATAATGTGCGCTTTACAGGAATAGATGTAGGCACTGTAAAAAGTGTTGAAATCATTAATGATTCAACCGTGAATGTTACAATGATTATTGAAGATAAAGTTCAGGCCTTTATCAAAAAAAACTCAACTGCTATGGTTGGAACAGATGGATTAATGGGGAATAAACTCATCAATATCCTAACGTCTAATGAATCTTCTGCCAGTGTTGAAGACGGAGACTTTCTGGCTTCTAAAAATCCATTAGGCACCGATGATATGATGCGTACTTTGAACATGACTAATGAAAATGTAAGAGATATTACAGTAGATTTAAAAAATATTGTAAGTCGTTTAAATAGTCCAAATACATTATGGAGTATTTTAATGGACACGATTGTAGCAGAAAATGTAAAACAAGCTATTGTAAACATCAAGGTAACAGGAGAGCGCACTGCTATTATTACTGGCGATTTAAGCAGAATTGTAAAACATGTGAAAGAGGGAAAAGGAACTATAGGTGCATTAATTGCGGATACTTCTTTTGCGGTGCGCTTAAATCAAAGTATTGTGAACATAAAACTAATTACTGATTCATTAGCATTAGTAACTGGCGATATGCACTATATTACATCAAAAGTAAAAAAAGGCGAAGGAGGCATAGGAACAGTATTAATGGATACCACTTTTGTAAACAACTTAAATGCAACCATGCAAAATATGAGAAGTGGTACTAAAAATTTTGACGAAGACATGGAAGCTTTAAAGCATAACATTCTACTAAGAAATTATTTCAAAAAGAAAGAAAAAGCCGCTAAGCAAAAATAAAATTCCTTTAATAGTATGTCTTCCAATAACTTTAATATATCTGGATTATCCGATGAACAGGTATTGCAATCGAGACAGAAACATGGGGACAATCAATTAGTTTACAAAAAAGAAAATGGTTTTTTAGATGCTTTAAAAAGTATTATAAAAGAACCTATGGTGCTTTTATTACTAGTAGCAAGTATTATTTATTTTGCAAGTGGCAAAACTGGAGATGGGATCTTTTTATCATCGGCAATACTATTGGTATCTGCAATTTCCCTATATCAGGATTCGAGAAGCAGAAATGCATTAGAGAAATTAAAAAGTTTTACTCAATCAAAATGCAAAGTCATTCGCAATAATGAAATCATAGAGATAAATAGTGAAGACCTTGTCATTGGTGATTATTTAATTGTAGAAGAAGGCACTTTTATTGCAGCTGATGGAGAAATTATTCAATCAAATGATTTTTCTGTTAACGAATCTATTTTAACTGGAGAATCATTATCTGTTGAAAAAGACAAAAACAAAGAAGATCATTTTGTTTACAAAGGCACAACTGTAGCTGGAGGATTAGCTATTGTTATCATTACCGTAATAGGTAACGAAACCAAGTTGGGTAAAATTGGAAAAAGTTTAGAAAACATTACAGAAGAAAAAACACCTCTTGAAATACAGATTAATAATTTCGTAAAAAAAATGGTGATTGCTGGGGCTATTGTTTTTGTAGTAGTTTGGGCAATTAACTATTTCAGGTCTTATAATGTATTGGATAGTTTAATAAAAGCTTTAACTCTAGCCATGAGTATTTTACCAGAAGAAATTCCGGTAGCGTTTACAACCTTTATGGCATTGGGTGCTTGGCGTTTAATGAAAATGGGGATTGTGGTGAAGCAAATGAAAACGGTTGAAACCCTTGGAAGCGCCACCGTAATATGCACCGATAAAACAGGAACCATTACCGAAAACAAAATGAGTTTAGCAAAACTTTTTGTTTTAAAATCTCAAAAAATATCTAGTCCAGATGAAAACTTGGGAGATGATGAAAAGGAATTAATTCGTTTAGCCATGTGGTCGAGCGAGCCAATACCTTTTGACCCTATGGAAGTGGCATTACACAATGCATATGAAAAAGCAATAGAACAAGATGAACGCGAATTGTTTAAAATGATACATGAGTACCCACTTGGCGGTAAACCTCCCATGATGACTCATCTATTTGAAAACATGGACGGAACAAGAATTATTGCAGCCAAAGGAGCTCCTGAGGCTATGATTAATGTTTCTCATCTATCTGATATTGAAAAAAAACACATTGAATTAGCTATAAAAGAATTGACATCCGAAGGATACAGAGTATTAGGTGTTGGAGAAACTATTTTTACAGGAAATAATTTTCCAAAAGAACAACAGGAATTTAATTTTCAATTCAAAGGTATCGTAGCTTTTTACGACCCTCCAAAACAAAACATCAAAGAGGTATTAGCAAATTTTTATAGCGCAGGTATCACCGTAAAAATAGTAACTGGAGATAACGCCGCTACCACAAAAGCTATAGCTAAACAAATTGGATTTAAGGGCTATGACAAAAGTTTATCAGGCGAAGAGTTAATGAACTTGAGTGATGCAGAATTACAACAGCGTGTAATGGATACACATTTATTTACTCGCATGTTTCCGGATGCTAAACTAAAAATAATCAATGCTTTAAAAGCACAACAACAAATTGTAGCTATGACTGGCGATGGAGTAAATGATGGTCCAGCTCTTAAAGCTGCGCATATTGGAATTGCCATGGGCAAAAAAGGAACTGAAATTGCCAAGCAAGCTGCCTCATTAATTTTACTGGAAGATGATTTATCAAAAATGGTAGATGCAGTTGCTACAGGAAGAAAGATATATACCAATTTAAAAAAAGCTATACAATACATTATCTCTATTCATATTCCTATTATATTAACCGTGTTTATTCCTTTGGCTTTAGGCTGGGTATTTCCAAATATATTCTCACCCATACATGTTATTTTCTTCGAATTAATTATGGGCCCCACCTGCTCTATCATTTATGAAAATGAACCAATGGAAAAAAACACCATGTTACAAAAACCTCGTCCCTTTACTAATACCTTTTTTAATTGGAAAGAACTTAACACAAGTATAATTCAAGGCTTGATGATTACAGTCGGTAATTTATTAGCCTACCAATATGCTATTCATAAGGGTTATAATGAAGAAACTACACGCTCTATGGTTTTTGTTGTCTTAATTACATCTAATATTATTCTCACTTTAGTAAACCGATCATTTTTTTATTCAATCATTACTACTTTAAAATACAAGAATAATTTAGTGCTACTTATCATCGGTATTACCATATTAATCACAACACTTTTAATATACGTACAACCGCTTGCTCACTTTTTTAAATTAGAATCACTAAACATAGTTCAATTAAGTATCAGTATATTAATAGGTTTTATTTTTGTTATCTGGTTTGAAATTATAAAATGGAGACAAAGACAAAAAATGTAAAAAACACATTTTTATAAAACAACAAAAACAAATATTTTATAAATTTAATCTAAAACAAACATCCTATGAAAGCCATTAAGATTTTTTTCATTGTAAGTGCCATATTTATTAATAATATATTATTAGCACAAGAAAACTTAAACAGAGACGAAAAACCATTTATTGAAGTAAATGGAATTGCAGAACAAGAAATTATTCCTGACCAAATTTATATTAGCATCATTATTCGAGAAAAATACGAGAATAAAGAAAAAATCACTATCGAAAGTCAAGAAGAAAAATTAAAGGCATTACTAAAAGAAATTAATATTCCAACAAGTAATCTTTATTTATCTGATGCAAATGCTGATTATGTTAAAGTGAAATTTAGAACCAAAGATGTTTTAACAAAAAAAGATTATACTTTAAAAGTATCTAATGCAACGGAAGTTGGTCAAGTTTTTCAGCAATTAGAAAAAATAGAAATCAATGATGCAAATGTTTTCAAGGTAAGTCATTCAAAAATTGATAGTTTGAGAAAAGAAATTAGAATAGCAGCAATTAAAGCTGCCAAAACAAAAGCCGATTATTTATTAAATGCAATTGGAGAACAAACTGGAAAGCCTTTAATTGTAAGAGAAAATAGTGCTGGTAATTTAGAATATAATTACAACAGAGCCTCAAACACCAGAGTTACAAGCTATCAAAATGCTCGTTTTTTGGATGACAGTGATAAAAGCGCAACAGATGAAGAAATTCAATTTCAAAAAATAAAAATTCAATCTTCTATCTACGTGAAATTTTTGATAAAGTAAACTACATTACCACCTTTAACTTCGCATACTTTAATAGTAAATTCTTTTCTCCTGCATTCCTAAAATTAATACAAGCTTTAGATTCTGGGTATACACCTTCAATAGAAGTAATTTCTCCTATTCCAAATTTTTCATGCTCCACAACACTACCTACTCTTAAATTCGAATTGGCGCTATTATCAGTTGGCGTATTAGTTGCTGCCATTCGTTTAGCCAAAGGAATTAACTTTTTAGGAGGGGCGAAATTAATTTGCTTTGGTTCTTGTTTTGCAAAACCTGTAGTTTCTTTTGTTCTAAAATCAATCGACTCCATTGGTTTTTGAAACGGACGTGTTGGACGAACAAAAGCATCATCACTAAACTTGCGTTTCTCTGGCTCTTGAGGAAAATCCACACAATTTTCATCCAATTCTTCAATAAAACGACTCGGCTCGCAATAGATGATATTTCCAAAACGGTAACGAGTAGTCGCAAAACTAATAGTCGCTTTTTTCTCTGCACGTGTAATCGCTACATAAAATAAACGACGTTCTTCTTCCAACTCGCTTCTGCTATTTAAAGCCATTTGTGATGGAAACAAATTTTCTTCTAACCCAACAATATTAACATACGGAAACTCTAATCCCTTAGAGGCATGAATGGTCATCATGGAAACTTTATCGGCATCCTTCTCATCTTCCTTTTCCTTATCTACATCCGTTAATAAAGAAATCTCCTGCATAAATTCGTCCAGTGTTTTTAATTCAGAAGATTGTTCTGGCGAATCAAATAATTCTACTGGATTAACATCTATATTATTTGAAATTGCTTCTTTTAATTCTTCTTCTTGTGGTGTTCGTTCTTGTTCCACAAAATCTTTAATACCATTTAATAACTCCTGTATATTTTCATATCTACTAACTCCTTCAGGTGTCTTATCATGATATAAATCCTTTACAACCCCACTCGTTACTACGATATGATTAGCACATTCAAAGGCATCTTTGTATGGAATCATCATCGAGAATGTTTTAATCATGGTAGTAAATTCAGAAATCTTTGCCGCTGTTCCTGAATTAATTCCTGTATTAAAATCTTTTAAATTATCTAACACCTGCCACATGCTTATATCATGTTCCATCGCAGCAATCATTACCTTATCAATAGTTGTTTGACCAATACCACGAGTAGGATAATTAATAATACGTTTTAATGATTCATCATCATTATGGTTGATAGATAAGCGAAAATAAGCTAATGCGTCTTTAATCTCCTTACGTTGATAGAACGATAGACCTCCATAAATTTTATACGGTATATTTAATTTTCGTAAAGCCTCCTCAAAAGCACGAGACTGGGCATTGGTACGGTATAAAATAGCAAAATCTTTAAAACGAGCCTGTTGTGTAAAATGAGTTTCGTAAATAGAAGCCGCTACTTTTTGTCCTTCCTCATTATCTGTATTAGCTTTTACTATCTTTATCTTCTCCCCCTCTTCGTTATCCGTAAAAATATTTTTCTTGAATTGATCTTTATTAACCGCAATAACTGCACTGGCTGCTTTTACGATAGTTTGTGTGCTTCGATAGTTTTGTTCTAACTTAAATGTTTTTAAATCTGGATAATCTTTTTCGAAATTTAAGATATTTTGAATATTAGCTCCTCGAAACGAATAAATACTTTGAGCATCATCACCAACTACACAGATATTTTGAAAACGAGCCGCTAATTGTTTCACAATCACATATTGCGAAAAGTTTGTATCCTGATACTCATCCACCAAAATGTATTTAAACTTACTTTGATACTTAACCAATACATCCGGAAAATCTCTCATCAAAATATTGGTATTAAACAACAAATCATCAAAATCCATTGCTCCCGATTTGAAGTTTCGCTTTTGATATGCTAAATAAATTTGTCCAAGCAAAGGTTTATTTGATGCTCTGTCTTCGGCTTGTGTAATTGGATTATTAGCATATTGAGCGGCAGAGATTAAACTATTTTTAGCGGACGAAATACGGTTTAATACCAATGATGGCTTATATACCTTATCATCTAAATTTAATTGTTTTAAAATATCTTTAATTACACTTTTACTATCATCCGTATCATAAATAGTAAAGTTTGGAGGATACCCCAACTTCTCTGCTTCAAAACGTAAAATTTTGGCAAAGATGGAGTGAAAAGTTCCCATCCAAATATTTTTTGCCTCCTTATGTCCAACAATTTTTCCAATACGCTCTTTCATTTCACGAGCAGCTTTGTTGGTAAATGTTAGAGACAATATACTAAAAGCATCTGTGCCCTTTTCCATAATATGGGCAATGCGATATGTTAACACACGTGTTTTTCCAGAACCAGCTCCTGCAATAATCATTACGGGTCCTTCGGTTGTTTCTGCAGCCATTCGCTGCACCGGATTCAATTCATTTAAATAGTCGCTCATTGATACAAAAATAAGCATTATGCCTCTTAGAATAATGTGTTGTTTAAAATTTTATAAACCTTAAAAAACACTTTTATTCTTACAAAAGCACCTTTTATTTAGATGAATAGCATTGCAAAAACAAAAACTATTTACTTTGTTTGTTACATACATTAATTGAACTAATTTTTTAAGACTATGGCAGGCGTTAATAAAGTAATTTTAGTAGGAAATTTAGGTAAGGATCCAGAATTAAAATATTTGGAAGGAAATATAGCTCGTGCAAATTTCAGTATTGCAACTAGCGAATTTCATAAAGACAAAAATGGCAATAAAATAGAACAAACCGAATGGCACAACATTGTAGTTTGGCGTAGTATGGCAGAGAGTGCTGAAAAATTATTAAAAAAAGGCACTCAAATCTATTTAGAAGGTAAACTACAAACCCGCCAATGGATTGACAAAGATGGCAATAAACGAAACATTACAGAGGTTGTTGGCGAATCGTTTTTAGTATTACAAAGAAAAGAAAACGGAGGAGCTCCCAATCCAAATATTACCGAAGATTCAAGTAATGTGAATTTTGAAGATTTAGGAAAAAAAGACGGGTTGCCGTTTTAATAGTGTCCCGCTGATTAACGCTGAATCTATATCTGCGAAAATCACCGATATCTGCGGGAAACATTTTAATAATATTTAACCCTGATACTTTGTCGGGGTTTTTTATTGCTTAAATTTGTTATATGACAACAGAATCATTTAAAACCTTTTTCAAAATACTTTTTATCAGTATTTCAATAGTTGCATTTTCTTCTTGTGGAGATGATGAAGATGATGAAGTATTTATTCCTAAACCAAAAGGGTATCCAAGAGTAGATTTCCCTAAAAAAACATATAGATTATACGATAGTCTTTGTCCGTATAGTTTTGAAATACCTACCTATTCAAGAATTTCAAATGATAAACATAAAGGCGCTGATCCTTGCTGGATAAATGTTGATTTCCCGAGATACAATGCTCAAATACATTTAAGTTACAAAACGGTAACAAATAATTTAGATACTTTTTTAAATGATAGCCGTGATTTTGCTATTAAACATCAAATTAAAGCAACTGGCTTAGATGAAACAATTATTATTAGAGATAGTGCTCAAGTATATGGCTTAGTGTATGATATCAGTGGCAATACTGCTTCAAACGTACAATTTTACTTAACAGACAGCACACATCATTTTATGAGAGGAGCATTGTATTTTAACTCTGTTCCTAATATTGATTCCTTAAAAATAGTTGTAGACTTCTTAAGGCAAGATATTGTTCACATGATTAAAACCTTTGAATGGAAAGGAATTGAGAAGAAGAAAGGAAAGAAATAATTTGTGTCAGTTCGAGTAGTTCTGCTGCACCTTTGC
>JBBIUW010000009.1:0-16783 GCA_037440045.1 Sphingobacteriaceae bacterium | reverse complement strand
CAAAAACATGTTGATCGATTAAATACCGAAGTGAGCCTTTCTGAAGATCAAAAGCCGAAAGTTTATGATTTAGCTTTATCAACAGTTAAAAAAGTAGATGAGATAAAAGCAAAATACAATGGGCAGCCTGATAGTAAAGACGCTGCTCAAAAAGAAATTCAACCAATTAAAAAAGAATTTCAGAAAAATGTGAAAGCAATTTTAACTCCTGAGCAATTAGAAAAGCTAAAAGTTAAACAACAAGAAATGAAAGCTTCTGGCAAACAACATTCATTAGATCAGGATTAATTAGAATTCTGATTAATTAATAAAAAAGGTTCGCAATGCGAACCTTTTTTATTTAATATTCATCTTCGTTGAAAAAGAAATCGTCTTTAGTCGGGTAATCTGGCCAAATCTCTTCAATGGTTTCATAAGCTTCTCCCTCATCTTCCATTTCTTGTAAGTTCTCAATTACCTCCATTGGCGCACCAGAACGAATAGCAAAATCAATTAACTCATCCTTAGTTGCCGGCCAAGGTGCATCTTCTAACCATGATGCTAATTCTAATGTCCAATACATAATATTATTTTTAAATTTTCATGCAAAAGTAAAAAATTAATTGAATTATGCTAATGAATAATTTAAAAAATAGAAAATTACCACTAAAACTATATCTAATTGATTTTAAACAAATTAGTGTTTTATATTTTAAATGATTTCTCAAATAGAGGAGTGTCTTTACCCTCTAAAATAAGCTTGTATTCACCTTTTTTTAATCCAGCTACATTAAAATTCGCACTATAAACAGCATTTTCTGGTAAAAGCCATTTCCCGAAAATTTCAGATACTTTTTGACCGTTAGCATCAACAATGTAGCAATATGAATAACAAGTTTCACTGATAGCATAATTTACATCGGCTTTAAACCTTACTGGATGATCGGATACTTCACCAGAATTTGACACTCTTGCTCTTTTTAATAATGTATACCATGGTAAGGGCTCACCTTTAACAGTGGCAACAAACGATCTTAAAAGTGAAGCTATTGAATCATTATTACTTGTAATATTTGCTGTTTCTTTTCCATCGCTGATTGCCCAAACACTATATTGTTGTGTATTTTCATCTGTTTTATGAGCATTTAAATAACGGGCTAATAGTACAAGACTAGTATCTGCCATTTTACCAATTGTATATGGTGCGCCTTTTATAGGTCCACCTTTTGTAGCTTCACAACAATATCCTTTTATGTCAAATACCTTAGTTTGCTTGGGCTTTAATACAAGTAATTCTTCATGTGTCATTAATATATCTTGATAATCATTTTTACCAGCGTTTGAATTAAAACGCCAACCAGCAGGGACTATGAGAACTAATGAATCTTTCAATAAATTAGAAACTGAATAGTCTAACTCTAATCCACCTTTACAAATAGCTTTAGCCGAAATGTATTTTTTATCAAAAGCTTTTTGTAGTGATACTATTGTTTTTGCATTGATAAATGTGGGTAAAGCAAAAAAACAGACAATAATAAATGAAAAAGGTTTAGCCTTCATGATTTCTAAATTTTAAACCTATAATACTCTACTAAAAAATTAGTTACATTTTAAATCTTTTTTTTCTATCTTGCTGATGAAATAAATATTAAGACAGAAGATATGAGTTTAAAAATGCGTTTAATAATCATGAGTTTTTTACAATTTTTTGTATGGGGAGCATGGTTAATTACGGTAGCTAATTATTGGTTTGGAACTAAGCAATGGGACGGAACCCAATTTGGTGCTATTTTTTCTACAATGGGTATTGCTTCTATTTTTATGCCTACGTTGTGTGGCATTATTGCTGATAGATGGTTAAATGCCGAAAAACTATATGGTATCTTACATATATTGGGAGGATTGACATTAATTTATGTTCCTCAAATTGACAATCCTTCGAGTTTTTTCTGGGTAATTTTAGTGGCTATGATTTTTTATATGCCAACCATCGCATTGTCAAATTCGGTTGCTTACAATGCGTTAAAAAACAATAATTGTGATGTAGTAAAAGACTTTCCACCTATTAGAGTTTGGGGGACAATAGGTTTTATTGTAGCTATGTGGATTACAAATTTAACAGGTAATAAAGCTTCAGAAAATCAGTTTTATATTGCTGCTATTGCAGCTGTAGGGCTAGGCATCTATTCATTTTCGTTACCAAAATGCAAACCACAACATAATACAGAACAAAATAAATCTTTTGTGGATTTAATTGGATTAAGCTCATTTAAATTATTCGCTAATTACAAATTAGCTTTGTTTTTTGTATTCAGTATGTTTTTAGGTGCAGCACTTCAATTAACCAATGCGTATGGTGATGTTTTTTTAGATGATTTTAAACATCAAGCAGAATATGCTGATTCATTTGTTGTAAAATATTCAACCATCATCATGTCTATTTCACAAATATCTGAAACACTATTTATTTTAGCAATTCCTTTTTTCTTAAAAAAATTTGGTATTAAACAAGTTATGTTGTTTAGTATGATTGCTTGGGTTTTACGTTTTGGATTATTTGCATTTGGCAACCCTACTGATGGATTATGGATGATTATCATGTCATGTATTGTATACGGAATGGCATTTGATTTCTTTAATATTTCAGGTTCTTTGTTTGTTGAGACTTCTACAAACTCATCAATACGTTCATCCGCACAGGGATTATTTATGATGATGACAAATGGCTTTGGTGCTGTACTAGGAAGCATTTCGAGCGGTTATATTATTGATCATTATTTTACTTCTGAAATGGGAAAAGATTGGCATAACATCTGGCTAACGTTTTCGGGTTATGCTCTTGTTATTGCCATTTTATTTGCTTTATTATTTAAGCACAAACATGATCCTAAAGCATTAGAAAACATTAGTCATTAATACTATAATTTACTAAATTTACAATACACTAAACTAAACTCATATGATACACTTAAAGACTAACAAAATTATTATCACAACAGACTTTTCGGAGACTTCTTTTTTAGCTATTAAACATGGGGCTTTTTTAGCTCAATACACAAAAGGAGAAATTTATTTAGTACATATTATCACAAAACATTGGGAAAAATTTAATGTATTTACTCCAAGTATTACATTAGATAATATTGAAAAAGCATCTGATGCTGTTCTAAAAAAATTAAATGAATTAGCAAATGATATTAAAAATCAATATGGTGTTAATGTAACAACTGTAGTTAATACAGGAAATCCAACAACCGAAATTGTAAAAATTGCCAAAGAAGTAAAAGCAGATTTAATTGTTATGGGAACTCATGGATACAGCTCATGGGAAGATTTAACGATAGGAAGTAATACATTAAAAGTGTTAACCAAAAGTCCATGCCCTGTTTTAACTATGAGTCAAGCAGTTGACACATTAGGTTATCATAAAATTATTTTACCAATTGACACATCTGAACATACAAGACACAAAGTTGTATTAACCTTAGAGTTAGCAAAACAATTTGCGGCACATGTATATGCAGTGGGGTTATTAACATCTGATGAAGAAAGTAAAAAACCTGCAATGGAGGTTATGCTAAATCAGGTTGCAACTGCTGCAAAAGATAAAGGAGTTGCTTGCTCTACAGAATTAATTGAAAATGTAAAAAACAGAGCTGTGGCAACAGTAAACTATTGCGAGAAAATTGGTGGAGATTTAATTTCAATCATGACAGACCAAGATGCTGAAATCAGTGGTTTCTTTTTAGGACCATATGCCCTACAAGTTATCCATCATGCAAAAGTTCCAGTAATTAGTATTAAACCTGAAGAGCACCCTGACCAAGTTACTTGGACAATGTTATCAGGCACATAATATTTAAAGAACTCTTTTAAAAAAGCACATTTATAATAAATGTGCTTTTTTATTTTTAAATAACTACATTTGCATCGCAATTTGGTTTTTAGATATAAATTTTATATCCAAAATTAAAAGGGAATCATGTGTAATTCATGAACAGTGCCCGCTGCTGTAAGTCTTAATAACTGTTTTTAAAATATGCCACTGTCGCTAATATAGACGGGAAGGCTTAAAAACAGAAGACGAGTCAGAAGACCTGCCAATATGCATTTTGAAGCTTTCGGGGAAACAAAGGCTAACAAAAAATAGAACGTTTAGGCAACGTGCTATTTTTTATTTTTTTCCCGATACTATAAAAAGATGAATTGTTTTAAAACATACAAGGTTTTATATTCAAACTATTTAGTTTGTTTAATACTGTGTTTTATCTATTCAGTAAATCTTTTTTCTCAAAGTAAAGATAGTAGTCTTCATCAACTTAATGAAGTTGTGATTTTAGAATCAAAAGAAAATGCCTTAGAGATATCAAAAAAAACAGTCAAATTTGACAGTATCTTATTACAAAAGTATAGCACTGGTTCATTAGCAGACTTATTATCCAGTCAATCCACTATTCATATAAAAACATATGGTAATGGCAATATAGCCACAACAACGATGAGAGGAGGAAATGCAAACCACACCGCAGTTATATGGAATGGGCTAAACATACAAAATGCGATGTTGGGACAAGCTGATTTAAGTATACTTCCAACTTTATTTTTTGACGATGTATCTTTAGAATATGGAGGAGGAAGCTCTATTTGGGGAAGTGGCGCCATTGGAGGGAGTATCAAGCTTCAAAACAAAACATTATTTAACCAAGGATTAAAAACCAAAATACAAATGAGTGTTGGAAGTTTTAATTCAAAAAAACTGGCTTCATCTATCAGTTTTGGAAATAAAAAAATAACATCAAACACAAAAATATTCTACAATAAATCCGACAATAATTACAGATATAAAGACACTACTGATAAAGAGAATCCTAACAAACAAATGAATCATGCAAATTACCAAGCAAAAGGGGTCATTCAAGAAGTGTCGTTTTTAATAAAAGAAAATCAAAAAATAAATATCAGAGGTTGGTATAATAATCTTTTTAGAAACTTACCATCACTGACATCATTTAACAATAAACACTCACAGGAAGATGATAACTTAAAATTAAATGCTGATTGGAATTACTCTAAAGGTAATATCAATTCCACTGTAAGAATTGGCTATTTTAACGATAAAATAACCTATATAGATAGTACCGCATCCATTTACAGTAATAGTAAAATAAAAACATTTATTGCAGAAAATGATAATCTTTATCATTATAAAAATCACAAATTTAATTTTGGAGTAAATTACACTCAGTACAACAATACTCTTACACAAAGCCAATCAACAATAAACAGTAATGATAACTCAACGCATCATCACTTAATTAAATTTGCCTTATTTGCCTCATACAATACAACTTTATTAAATTCAAAATTAAATTACAATTTAACTATTAGAAAAGAAACCACCAGTATATCTAAAATTCCTTTTACTGGTAATACAGGATTTCATTATCAATTATTTAAAACAATAGCCGCAAAAATAAGCGCCAATAAATCGTACAGACAACCTACATTAAATGATTTATATTGGCCTCTAACTGGTAATCCAAACCTTAAATCAGAAGATAGTTATGAATTTGAAGGCGGTTTAGTATTTAACTACAAAAAAAATAATTTCAGTTTATTTATGGAAGGTTCTTACTTTAATAGGCATACTAAAAACTGGATTATATGGTTGCCTGCAGGAAATTCATTGTGGAGTCCCAAAAATATAGCAGAGGTTTATAGCAGAGGTACTGAAACTAAAACGGAACTATCTTATCTTAAAAAAGATGTATTTATTAAACTTATACTACAAACTTCATATGTATTATCTACTAATCAAACTGCAACCAGTGAAAACGACAACTCTGTTGGTCGACAATTAATTTTCACTCCAAGATACGTTGGTCAAGGTTCACTAATAATTAAATACAAACAGTTAAGTTTATTATTTAACAACAATTATACTGGTTATCGTTTTATTACTAGCGACAATACAAGCTGGATGAATCCATATTATTTAGCAAATTTTAAATGTTTATATAGCTATGCAATTAGTTCTGTAAACATTGAATTATTTGGAAGTATCAATAATCTATTTAATAAAAACTATCAGGTTATTCAAAACAATCCCATGCCCTTAAGAAATTTTGAATTTGGAATGACCATGAATTACCAGAAGAAAAAGAAAGACAAACAAACAACAATAACTACATACTAAAACAAGTACACATGAAAAAAACAATTACAAAAATGGCATTAGCGTTAAGCCTTATCTTATCTGGATCAAATTACGCTCAAACCGTGAGTTTTGATACTTTTACTCTATCCACTAATTCTTATTACAAAGATACTACTGGTGCAGATTTTAGTAATGGAGGGGCAACGTTTCGTTACAATTGGAATACATCTTGGAATGGATGGGAATCAGGTACTGCATATACAAACGTATTAGATACATCAAATGGTTCATATACGAACTTATATGGTTGTATTCCAGGCACAGCATTTAGCGGAAATAATTATGCTACTGTACAAAGCGGAGCTGTTATAGCTTTTTCAAATACAACAACTGCCGTGAGTGGTTTTTATATTACTAATACTACTTACGCTTGGAAAGAAATTAAAAAAGGAGGCTTTGGCCGTAAATTTGGAGACACAACTGGAACAGGTTCTGGAGCAAGTATTCCACAAGGTCAATATCCTGATTGGTTTAAAATTTTAGTGAGAGGTTATCGTGGAGGCAGTATGCTTACTGATAGTGTTGAGTTTTACTTAGCTGATTATAGAGCAGCAGGTACAACTAATGATTATGTTATTAAAAACTGGCAATATGTAAATTGCATCTCTTTAGGGCAAGTAGATAGCTTAACATTTGAAATGAAATCAAGTGATAATAATGCTTTTGGTATGAAAACACCTGCATTCTTCTCTATTGATAATTTCACTATGGTTAGCACAGTAGGCATTAAAGAATTAAGTACTGCATCAAATATTAACTTATATCCAAATCCAACGACACAAAATATATTTTTAAATCTTGAGGCTGTAGATGAAAAAGAATTAACTATTACCATGATTGATGTTACAGGAAAAGAAGTGGAAAAACAAACTTCAAAAACAGTAGCTGGCAAAAATGAATTATTATTAAACACAGAAAAATTAGAATCAGGGATTTATTTTGTTGAAATTTCAGACAACATCAATTCTAAAAGAATTAAATTTATAAAACTTTAATATCAAGTGTCTCCGTAGTTAACTTCATTAACTACGGAGATTTATACAAAACATGAAATTTTATTTAAGCATATTTATAATTATACTTTTAAATTCTTGTATTAAAGATAAACCTCAAGAACCTACAAAAACAGCTGTAAGCGTTAACACAGATAATAAAGTTTTTGTGATTAACGAGGGTAATTTTGGATGGGGAGTCGGCAGTATTTCATTATACGATCCAAGTTCAGGAGCCGTGGTTGAAGATTATTATAAACAACAAAACAACAATGCGACTTTAGGAAATGTTTGCCAAAGCATTACCAAATATAATAATAGCTATTACATTGTAATGAATAATTCAAATAAAGTTATTGTAGTAAACAGCATTGATTTTACAAAAACGGCAACTATTACAGGATTTAATTCACCAAGGTATTTTTTACCAATTACATTTAATAAAGCATACGTTAGCGATTTATATGCTAACTCCATTCAAATTGTGGATTTAAACACCAATACCATATCGGGAAGTATAACTTGTAAAAACGGAACCGAACAAATGGTTTTAATTTATAACAAAGCATTTGTTACAAATAGCAATTCCAATTACTGCTATATTATTAATACAACAAATGATATTATCACAGATAGTATTTTGGTTGGAAAAGGAAACTCTAGCATTTGTATTGATAAGAATTCAAAGATTTGGGTTTTAAGTTCTGGAGATAATTCTCAAAACCAAACGGGAAAATTAACTCGAATTAATCCTGTTTCTTTACAGATTGAATTAAGCTTATTTTTCTCAAATGGAGAAGTACCAAACAAATTATGCATCAATAAAACGCATGACACTTTGTATTATTTAAATAATGGCGTTTATCAAACTTCAATTTTTTCAACCACACTACCTTCTAGTCCACTTATTAATCAAGGAACTAAAACTTATTATGGTTTAGGAATAAACCCTAAAGATTTCAGTATTTATGTAGCAGATGCTATTGATTACGTTCAAAAATCAAAAATAGAGATTTACAAACCAAACGGCATACACATCAGTAATTTTAATGCAGGTGTCATTTCAAATGGTTTTATGTTTGAATAGCAAGATTCTTATATCTTTGTTGTAATGCAAAGTCATTTACATATTATTTCCTTTGATATACCCTACCCTGCTAACTACGGAGGTGCTATTGATGTATTTCATAAAATAAGATGTTTACATAGCAAGGGCATTAAAGTAATTTTACATTGCTTTGAATATGGGGGCAAGAAACACTCAAGCGAATTAGAAAGATTGTGTGAAAAGGTATACTATTATAAAAGAGAAATGTCTTTTATCAATCAACTATCCACATTGCCGTTCAATGTAAAATCCAGAATAAATAGTGAACTAAAACAAAATTTACTAAAAGACAACTACCCTATTTTATTTGAAGTATTACACACGTGCTATTTACTAAACGACTCTGATTTAAAAAACAGAATAAAATTATTTAGACATAGTAATATTGAGCACGACTATTTTTTAGAATTAGCAAAAGGAGAAAAATCTTTCTTTAAGAAATTATATTTACAAATTGAAGCCTATAAATTAAAACGTTTTGAAAAACAAATCACACATGCTGATTGTATTCTTTCTGTTTCTGAAGCTGATTTAAATTATTTTAAAAAAACATATCCAAATACAAAGAGCATCTATTTACCAAGTTTTCATGAGTTTGATGAAATAAAATGTAAAGTAGGAAAAGGCGATTTTATTTTGTATCACGGCAATTTATCTATTTCCGAGAACTACAACGCCGCATTATGGTTAATTAAAAATGTGTTTTCTAAAATAACTTATCCTATTGTGATTGCAGGTTTAAATCCTCCATCACATTTGATAGATGAAATTAAAAAACATTCTCATATTGCTTTAAAACAAAATTGTACTGAGCAAGAAATGCAATCGCTCACAGAAGATGCCCAAATACACTGTTTATATACAGAACAAGCAACAGGATTGAAGTTGAAATTATTAAATGTATTATACTCAGGAAAATTTGTAATTGCCAATACAAATATGCTAGTTGGCACAACATTAACTAAAGCTTGTATTATTGCTAATGCTCCTCAACAATATATTGATTCCATTAATCAGTTCTTTGAACTAGAATTTACAAATGAGGAAATAGAGAGAAGAAGAAAAATTATTGAACCAATGAATAATCAAAAGAAAACTAAAAAATTATTAGAGTTATTATAATCTAATTATTTATATAAAGCCATCATTTCCATTAAAATAGTATTTATCATTTTAATGGAAATATCTTTAGTTGCATCCACCAAAAGTATTTTCATCCTAGCCCTTTTCTCAACTATTAAATCAGGATGTTTCATCCTTGTGCCTTCAACAATGCCTAAATATGGTTGGTTGTATTTTTTATGTACCCATAAATAACAAATCATTTTTCCTTTATAGCAAAAAAATGGCATTCCATATTTTAATTCTTCTGTTATATCCGAATCAAAATCTAAAATATACTGTCGCAAAAAAGTTAAACAACTTTTAATTGGCTCTTCTTTTTGAAGATAATAGCTTTCTAAAGGACTAATCATGGATTATTTTCCTAATTCTGCTTTAGCTTCTGCAATCACATTTTTTGAATTTCCAACAAATACTCTCTTTCCAATAAAAATAACAGGGCGTTTCAAAAACGTATATTCCTCTAAAATAAATTTCTTGTAATCATTTTCAGACAATGATTTTTCGCTTAATCCCAACTCCTTGTATTTTCTGGCAATTCGACTAAATAAGGCTTCATAACTACCAACTGAATTTTTCATTTCATCTAATTGAGCATCTGTAATTTTTTCAATTTTTATATCCTGAAAAACAAATCCTTTTTCTTTCAATCCTAATTCTGAAATAATACGTTTGCATGTATCGCAAGTAGAGAGGTAATATATTTTATTCATTTTTTTAGTTTATTTAACTGCAAAGAATACTAAGCTTTATCGCAAGTTTGCAGAGGTATTTAGCTTATAAATATAAAAAAAAGAGATGTACATTTCGCACATCTCTTTTATCTCAAAAGTCAATAGTCTCTTACCCTAACATTTTTAAGAAAGAAATTTCTTTTTCTGTTAAAAAACGGAATTTAGCTCTTGGTAAATCTTTTTTAGTTAAACCTGCAAAAGCAACTCTATCTAATTTTATAACCTCATAGCCTAAATGTTCGAACAGACGACGTACAATACGATTTTTACCACTATGAATCTCTACACCTAACTCAAATTTACCAGTTCCAACAAACTCAACAGCATCTGGTTTAATAAACCCATCCGCTAATTCAACACCTTCTGATAATGTTCTATAGTCTTCTGTTGTAAACTTTTTATCCAATGTAACATGATACACTTTGCGAACATCAAACTTAGGATGTGTCAATTTAGCTGTCATATCACCATCATTTGTAAACAACAATATACCAGTTGTATTTCTGTCTAATCTTCCAACAGGGTATAAACGTTCTTTACACGCTTTTCTAATTAATTCCATTACTGTTCTGCGCTCCTCAGGATCATCCATTGTCGTAATGTAATCTTTAGGCTTATTTAAAATCAAATATTTTTTTGTCTCGTTTTTAATAGGCACACCTCCATAAGTTACTACATCTGTTGGATTTACTTTGTAACCCATTTCTGTAATAATTTTACCATTAACTGTAACCACTCCAGTCGCAATTAAAACATCAGCTTCTCTTCGAGAACAAATACCAGCGTTTGCTACATAGCGATTTAATCGCACAGCATCTTCGCTAACATTAGCTTGAGTAGATGTTTTTGACGGACCTGCTTTTTTAGATTTTTGAACTACACGTTCAGATTTTGATAATTTAGGCTCATAAGGTTTACCAAATTCCTTTTTATCACCATATGATTTTTTAGGTCTATCATAATCTCCTCCCTCACGTTTACCAAACGATTTTCTATCGTTATCCCCAAAACTTCTACGTGGTTTATCTCCATCTTCTCGTTTCGTGTATGAGCGCTTTTCGCCATCTTCAAAACTTCTACGAGGCCTGTCATTATCTTCTCTTTTTGTATACGAACGCTTCTCTCCGTCTCTATCTCCAAAACTTTTACGTGGACCAGAACTTTCATATTTCCCATCTGCACGTTTCACAAATGACTTTCTTTCGCCATCATCAAAACTTCTACGTGGCCTGTCATTATCTTCTCGTTTTGTATATGAACGTTTTTCTCTGTCACCAAAACTCTTTCGTGGTCCAGAACTTTCATATTTTCCATCTTCGCGTTTTATAAATGGCTTTCTTTCACCATCATCATAGTTTCTGCGTGGTCTATCGTTATCTTCTCGTTTTGTATACGAACGTTTTTCGCCAGCACCAAAGCTTCCACTTGATTTAGACTTAAAACTTCCATCTTGGCGTTTGCCATAAGTTCTTTTTTCACCTGAAAAAGATTTTTCAGAATCATTATAACTCTTACGAGGTCTGTCGCTATCTTCTCTTTTAGTATAAGAGCGTTTTTCAGAAGAATCTCCTGAAGTACGTGGGCGTTTTGGTTTATCGGAACTTGAAAAAGATTTTCTTTTATTAAAATCTGATGAGCCTCCTTTTGAAAACGTTTTTCTAGGCCCTTGACTGTCTCTACTCATTTATTGTATTTTTTTGCAAATGTACGCATTTATTAGTGATTAGTGGTAGAGTTTGCTGATTAGTGACATTATTGGCAATAATAACTAAATTTAGAGTAAAATATTACCTTTGCAGCATGTCAGATTTAGCCTATAAAAAAGCCCTTACCGAATATTTAGAAGGGTTTGTGAGTGAGCGTCGCAGAGGGCGTTTGCATGAAGTTTTGAATGAAAGAACTAATCATATGCAATTAGTTTTAGAGGATGTGTATCAAACACACAACTTTAGTGCTGTATTGCGAAGTGCTGATATTTTCGGTATTCAAACTACAAATTTCATTGAAAACCGTAATAAATACAAAATCAGCGAAGATGTATCCATGGGCTCAACTCAATGGCTGTCTTTAAATCGCTACCAAAACAACGAAAACAACACTAAAACTTGCTTAACAGATTTAAAAAATCAAGGGTATAAAATAGTAGCCACCTCATTACACAAAAACAGCGTTTCTCTTGAAGAACTAGACATTTCAAAGCCTTTTGCATTGGTATTTGGCACCGAATTAACAGGTATTACCAAAGATGTTGAAGATATGGCAGATGATTTTATTAAATTACCAATGTATGGATTTACAGAAAGTTTTAATATCAGCGTTTGTGCGGCTTTATGCATGTATCACTTAAGTGCACGTATTCGCAAAGAAATTCCAAACTATGGATTATCTGAAAAAGAAAAACAAGATATTTACATTGATTGGTTAAAAGCCTCCATCCGAAAACAGGATTTAATCATTAAAGAATTTGATACTAAATATTACTCAAAAGCTTAAAAATCTTCACTTGATTTTTTAGAGAAAAACTGTATATTTGAGAGATGGAATTTTCTGCAGCTCAAATAGCAGCCTTATTAGGCGGAACAGTAGAAGGGAATGAGAACACAGCTGTTTCAAACCTTTCAAAAATTGAAGAAGGTATACCTGGAACGTTATCGTTTTTAGCTAATCCAAAATACACCAATTACATCTACGAAACTGATGCAAGTATTGTTATCGTAAATAAAACACTTACGCTTGACAGACCAATAAAATCAACATGTACATTAATTCGTGTAGAGGATTCTTATGCTAGTTTTGCTACATTACTAGAAATGTATAACCAATTTAAAGGTAATAAAACAGGCATTGAACAACCTTCATTTATTGGCACAAACTCATCATACGGCCCAGATTGTTACGTTGGAGCCTTTGCTTACATTGGCAATAATGTGAAAATTGGTAACAATACAAAAATATATCCTCATGTGTATATTGGTGATAATTGCGTTATTGGAGATAATACCACTTTATTTTCTGGAGTAAAAGTTTATCACGAATGCAAAATTGGAAATAACGTCACTGTTCATGCAAGCACTGTTATTGGTAGTGATGGATTTGGTTTTGCACCACAAGATGGTAAAGAATTTGCTAAAGTGCCTCAAATTGGAAATGTTGTTATTGAAGACAATATTGAAATTGGCTCTAACTGTTCAATTGACCGAGCTACATTGGGTTCAACTATTCTTAGAAAAGGTGTTAAGTTAGATAACTTAGTACAAATTGCACACAATGTTGAAGTAGGTGAAAATACTGTTATTGCAGGATTGTCTGGCGTAGCAGGATCAACTAAAGTTGGAAAAAACTGTATGATTGCGGCTCAAGTAGGTATTGTGGGCCATATCAAAATTGCAGATGGAGTTAAAATTGCAGGTCAGGCAGGTGTTGGTTCATCTATCGATAAAGAAAATGAAATTGTGCAAGGCTCACCTTCTTTCCCATTAGGAGATTTTAGAAGAAGCTACGTACTTTTTAGAAGTTTACCAAAACTAAACGACCGTTTAAAAGACATCGAAAAAAAATTAAAATAAATCAATACAACATCTCATAAGGTGTTTTAAATATTATGGCAGACAAACAAAGAACAATTGAGAAAGCAGTATCTATTACTGGTAAAGGATTACACACAGGAGCTCCTGTAACCTTAACTTTTAATCCAGCACCAGAAAATCACTGGTATAAATTTCAAAGAACAGATTTAGATGAACAACCTATTATCGACGCAGATTGCGATTTAGTAGTTGATACTTCACGCGGAACAACATTAGAAAAAAATGGAGCACGTGTTCACACTACTGAACATGTATTAGCTGCTTTAGTTGGCATGGGTATTGACAATTGTTTAATACAAGTGACAGGTCCTGAAATGCCAATTATGGACGGTAGTTCTTTAAATTTTATTGAAATTTTAGAAACAGCTGGTATTGTTGAACAAGAAGCTGAACGTGATTATTTTGAACTAACAGAAAATCTAACGTACGAAGACCCAATTAAAAAAGTAGAAATGTTAGCAGTTCCTCAAGATGAATTCAGAGTAACTGTAATGGTAGATTACGGCAGCGAAGTATTAGGAACACAACACGCAAGCATGTATAACATTGGAGAATTTAAAAACGAAATTGCTCCTTGCAGAACGTTTGTATTCTTAAGAGAACTAGAAGCATTATTAGCACACAACTTAATTAAAGGTGGCGATATGGATAACGCTATTGTTTTAGTGGATAGCGAATTACCTGAAGAAAAATTAAATCATTTACGTAAAGTATTTAATAAACCCGATGTTGAAGTAAAAGGCAAAGGCGTTTTAAATAACACGAAACTTCGTTTCTTTAACGAGCCTGCTCGTCATAAATTACTTGATATTGTTGGTGATTTAGCTTTAGTTGGTAAACCAATGAAAATTCATGTATTAGCAGCTCGTCCCGGACATGCTGGTAATGTTGATTTCGCAAAAAAATTAAAAGCATTAGCAAAAAAACAAAAAGCAGAAAAAGATTATCCAAAAGTAGATTTAAATCAGCCGCCTCTATTAAACATCATGGACATCATGAAAATTTTACCTCATCGTCAACCGATGTTATTGGTAGATAAAATCATGGAGTTATCTGGAGAACATGTGATTGGCGTTAAAAACGTAACTTTAAACGAAGAATTCTTTAAAGGTCACTTTCCAGGAGAACCAGTAATGCCAGGCGTTTTATTAATTGAAGCAATGGCACAATGCGGAGGTGTATTAGTTTTAAAAACAGTTCCAGATCCAGAAAACTATTTAACATACTTCATGAAAATTGATGGAGTGAAATTTAAACAAAAAGTTATTCCAGGTGATACTGTTGTATTTAGTTTAAATCTATTAACTCCAATTCGTAGAGGTATTTGTCATATGAGAGGTGTTGCATACGTGAACAACAAACCTGTGATGGAAGCTGAAATGATGGCACAAATTGTAAAAGTAAAAGGTAATGAAGTGAAAGCTTCTGAAACTCAATTAGCATAAAATGTATGATTGTTATGTTGTTTTATGTTTTTAATAACTATAACAGCTAACACATACACATAAAACACAAAACATTTATATGATATCTCCTTTAGCAAATGTAAGTCCTAAAGCAAAAATAGGCAAAAATGTTACGATTGAACCCTTTGCAACAGTTTATGAAGATGTTGAAATAGGAGACAATACTTACATTCATCCAAATGCTATTATATACCCTGATACTACTATCGGCAGTAATTGTCAAATATTTCCTGGTGCTTTAATTGGTATTGTATCTCAAGATTTAAAATACAAAGGAGAAAAAGCAAAAACAACTATAGGAAATAATACAATCATCAGAGAATATGTTACAGTGCACAAAGGCACATTAGACAGAATGTTAACTGCTATTGGAGATAACTGTTTGGTGATGGCTTATGCACATGTTGCCCACGATTGTATTATTGGTAATAATGTTATTTTAGCCAATTATGTTGGTTTAGCTGGTCATGTTACCATTGAAGATTTTTCAATATTAGAAGGTTATGTAGCAGTACAACAATTTGTAGTAGTTGGAGCACATACATTTTTAGCAGGAACTTCAAAAGTTCGCAAAAATGTTCCTCCATACATTCGTGTTGCACGTGAACCGCTACAATACATTGGCGTTAATTCTGTTGGCTTATCTCGTAGAGGTTTTGATAAAGAAACTATTAACCAAATAGAAGATATATACCGTTTAATTTTTGTAAGAGGTCACAATACTTCTAAAGCATTAGAACTAGTAGAACAAGAAATTCCTGACTCTCCTGTTCGTAAACAAATTGTTGAGTTTATAAAAAATTCGGCAGATGGAATTGTAAAAGGAATATAATATCAAATGACGGTTTAGTGAATGAATTATTGATTTTATAGACTCATTCATTAAATCAATAACACAAAAACAAACATGTCACGCATATTAACTGGAATTACAAGTAATAATATCCCTCATTTAGGAAACATTTTAGGAGCAGTTATTCCTGCTATTGAACTTAGTAAAAAATCTGATAACGAATCATTTTATTTTATTGCAGATCTACATTCGTTAATCTCTCAAAAAGATGCAACTGCAAGAATTGAAAGTGTGAATGCTGTTGCTGCAACTTGGTTAGCATTTGATTTTGATACTCAAAAAAACTTATTGTATCGTCAAAGCCGAATTCCTGAGGTATGTGAATTAACATGGTATTTAAATTGTTTCACTCCATACCCAATGTTAGCAAACTCACATTCTTTTAAAGATAAATCAGATAGATTAAGTGATGTGAATTCAGGACTGTTTACATATCCTGTGTTAATGGCTGCAGATATTATATTATATGATGCTGAGTTTGTTCCTGTGGGGAAAGACCAAATACAACATTTAGAAATTACCAGAGATATCGCTTCGGCATTTAACAACAAATATCAGCAAGAAATTTTTGTTTTACCGCAAGTAAAAATTGATGAAAATGTAATGACTATTCCAGGAACAGATGGTCAAAAAATGAGTAAATCATATAATAACTTTATTAATATCTTTTTACCTGAAAAAGATTTATTGAAAGTTGTAAAAACAATTATTACTGATGCAACTCC
>JBBIUW010000008.1:0-17045 GCA_037440045.1 Sphingobacteriaceae bacterium | reverse complement strand
TGCGTTTATCATATTAGCTCTTACTTTCTTTGGGTTGTATAAAGCCATTAAAAATAAAAATGACATTGTTGTATTTTTCGTTTTATTTGCAGGGACTATTTGTTTTGGGACATTTTTTGTTTTACAGGCAAGATGGGATCAGCCACGTTTTATTATGGTTCACATGCCCGCTATACTTCTAGGCATATCTTATGGCTTATATGTTTATTTAAATAAAAGTTCATTTCAGCAACGTTTATTTATCACTTGTATAGCAATAGTATCTGCCTCTTTTTTAATTTCATCTTCCAAAAGAGCATTTAAAAATTTGCCTATTGCTTCTAAAAATTTAAAAGGTGATATCTATTTTGGTTATACGCCTGATTGGCAAAATTATTTAAAACTAAGCGCATACTGTAAAGACAGCTTACCAGAAAATAGTTATGTGGCCGCAAGAAAAGCCCCTATGAGTTTCGTTTATGCAAAAGGCAAACACTTTTATCCAATTTATTCAGTTATTGCAAAAGACCCTCAAACACAACAATCAAATCCTGACTCTGCATTGGCAATTTTTAAGAAAAATAAAGTAACCCATTTACTTATTGCTAGCTTAAGAATTAATCCTGCAAAAAACACAGGTGATGTCATAAATACGCTGCATAATATTGCAGCTCCTATCATGCAAAAATATCCTCAAAAACTTGTATTGGTAAAGGAAATAGGTTTTACGGAACCTGCATATTTATATGAAATTAAATACTAAAAATGGACTTTAATTACACAAAAATTAAAATAGGAAATTTCCTTTATAAATATTGCTTCCCGCTTTATAACTTCTCTTATGCAAAGTTTAAAGCAAAAAACGATAAAACTGAAATTGATCTATTACATAAAATCATTAAACCAGGCGATTCGATTTTAGATATTGGTTCCAATATTGGGTTCTATGCTAAAATACTTTCTTCTTTCACTGGAGAAAATGGTAAGGTATATTGTTTTGAACCCGATTCAACTAACTTTGGTTATCTTAAAAAAAACACAAAGGGCATAAAAAACATTATATTGTTTAATAAAGCCGTTTCTGATAAAGCAGATGTATTAAAAGTTTACAAATCAAAATTATTGAATGTAGATCACAGAACTTATCCTGTAAATAATTATGATACAGTTGAAGAAATAGATTCTATTTCAATTGATGATTTACTAAAAAACCAAACTATTGATAAAGTAAATGTCATTAAAATTGACATTCAAGGTTATGAATTAACTGCTTTTAATGGGATGAAAAACTTATTATCTTCTAGTCAAGATTTAAAAATAATAGCAGAATATTGGCCTCATGGCTTTAAAAGAGCAGGAACGTCAGCTATCGAATTTTACAATTTCTTTGATGCACTTGGTTATCATTTTTATCTAATAGACGATAACAAATTAACCAATATAACTAAAGAATATATCGTTACAAATAACGACAGACCTTTTGAGTTTAGCTTTAACGTATTAATTCAAAAAGATTAAACTACTGAGGAACAGCTATTAAATCTGTTGATCCTTTTTGAGGAATGTGTTTTTTAAAATTATTTAAATTAATTTCTACGTCTGTTTTTGTATCAAACAACTTATAATTTAAATCTTTAAAATAATTATAGTAATAGTCAAAAGAAATATTCTTTTCATCCATTACATATAATCCAATTTCGAAAATAATTTTAGGTCTGTATTTAGCAATTGCTTTTTTAGCACCTTTAAACACTTCGTATTCGTGGCCATCCGTATCTATTTTAATAAAATCTACTTTGTCAATTTTATTAATTTCTGTAAAATCATCTAATGAAATTGCAGGTACGCCATCAGCGGCTTTTGGAGTTCCTAAATGAACTGGATGATCATTGGTTCCTCTTTCTCCATTTACTTTCCAACTTGAAAAAGCAACAATATTAGGATTATCAGAAGATTTTTCGGAAACAAATGAATTAATAACGGTTACATTTTTTGAAATAGATTCATTTAAACTTAAATTCTTTTTTAATCGCTCTAATGCATAAAATGTAGGTTCAAAAGAATAAACTTTGCCATTAGGAACTAATTTCGCAAACTGTAAAGTCATTAATCCCACATTAGCTCCAATATCAATAATGGTAAAATCAGGTTTAATCGTTAAAAATGAATTTTTAGTAACATGCTTTTGAAAATTGCCAAATAAATAAAGCGATAACTCAATACCTTCCGACAAGTCAACTTCATAGTTCACTCCGTCTTTTTGTATGATGCGTTTTTCTTTACCAACAAAAAGAGTAACCGTTTTATATAAAATTTTTGCGAAAAAAATCTTTATTCGAGTTATAGGAAGCCAACTATTAAGCATATTGATATTAAATAAGTGTGTAAATATAATTTTTTTAATAGATAAACGAAATTAAAAAACAAGGTTATTATTTATGTAAAATTAAACCTCACTTATAATATGAGTAAGATAAAATTAATAGATTTTAAGCCCTTACTGCTTCGCTTCGATTTCTAACAAACAAAAGCCCAAGCACGGTAATTCCCGCATTGATAATGATTAACTCATTACCAATTTCGTAACTGTTCATTGGCTTAATCACATAGTTAGCTAATACATAGGTTAATATAGGAGCAACCACACAAATGATTGGCACTAATTTATCGTTTAAATTCATTTTTGTAAAAAGTCCGATAGCAAATAAACCTAGTAATGGTCCGTATGTATAACCAGCTAACATTAATATGGTGTCAATAATGGCTCGTTGATTTAAAATATCAAACACAATAATCACCAACCATAATATCACGGCAAAACCAATATGAATATACGTTCTGCGTTTTGATTTCTGTTCTTCGCTTAGAGTTGTATTTCTATCGTACTCTAACATATCTACATAAGTAGATGTGGTTAAGGTTGTTAATACACTATCTGCGCTACTAAAGGTAGCTGCTGTTAAACCAATGATAAAAATTAATCCTGCAAAAATGCCTAAATGATTTAAAGCTAAATTTGGAAATACTTTATCGGTAATCACCTTTCCTGTTTCAGCATTCATTGGCAACTCAATTAATGAGTGTGCGTAGTATTGATACAATAAAACACCTAATGATAAAAAGAACACATTCACAATAACCATAACTATGCTAAACCAAAAAATATTTTTTTGCGCTTCGCCTAATGATTTACAACTCAAATTCTTTTGCATCATATTTTGGTCAAGCCCTGTCATAGCCACTGCTATAAATACTCCTCCAATAAATTCTTTTAAAAAGAAATTAGATTTGTGCCAATCCCAAAAAAATGTTTTTGAATACTCAGAACTCGCAATGTTGGACACTGCTTGCCCAAAACCAATATCCATTTTATCGATAATAATAGCAATAGACACCACTACTCCTAAAACTAAAAACAAAGATTGAAAGGTATCTGTCCATACTAATGTTTTAATTCCGCCTTTGTAAGTGTACAATAACATTAATATTAAAATCACCGATACGCTTAACCAAAACGGAACATGTACACTCTTAATTTGATCAAATACAAAAAACTGAATAACTCCTGCTGCTAAATATAATCGACCAGAAGCGCCTAAAATACGTGATAAAATAAAAAAGAAAGAGCCTGTTTTTTGTGTATGTTTTCCAAAACGTGTTTCTAAATAAGTATAAATAGAAATCAAATTCATTTTATAATAAATAGGCAACAATACTTTTGAGATAATAAAATAACCTACAAAATAGCCTAATACCAATTGCAGATACGAAAAATTGGCTCCCCCTACTTTACCTGGAACTGAAATATATGTTACCCCACTCAAGGAGTCGCCTATCATTCCAAACGCCACAGCATACCAAGGCGAGGCATGATTTCCAGAAAAATAGCTATCAGCTGTTGAATTTTTTGAAGTCAAATAGGCAATCAGGAGTAATCCTCCAAAATATAAACCTATGCATGAAATAATGAGTATTGGCGACATAAATTTAAAGATATAGTGAATGAATCGTTAATTTTTGAATAAAAAACGTATATTTTAAATACTCCAGCGTTAATATCTTTTAACATTCATAAACTGTATTCTGAGGTTTAAAATCCTATTTTTTGTTACCTTGTAGCCATTAAAATCAGTTATGCAAGACATCATAGAAAAAATACCTCGCGAAGCTTTATTGAGTGAGTTAACTAAGGAGCGCTACATACGTAAAACGAATAACGGTGATAATGAAATTTACATTATCACACATCATAATTCTCCAAACACCATGAAAGAAATTGGGCGTTTACGCGAAGTTACTTTCAGACATGCGGGTGGCGGTACTGGAAAATCCATTGATATTGATGAGTTTGATACCAGCCCACATCCATACCAACAATTATTAGTTTGGAATCCAGAAGATCAGGAAATTGTGGGCGCTTATCGTTTTATTTTATGCAGAGATGCTGAATATAAAGACGGAAAAGTATTATTAGCTACAACCGAATTGTTTGATTTTTCTCCAGACTTTTATAAAGAATACGTTCCTTATACAATTGAATTAGGTCGTTCTTTTATTCAACCTATGTATCAACCTTCTGAAGAATTCAGAAAAGGTTTATTTAGTTTGGATAATTTATGGGATGGATTAGGTGCTATTGTTGTAGATAATCCAGACATGAAATATTACTATGGTAAATTTACCATGTATACCGACTTTAATGTAGAAGCTCGTGATTATATTTTATCATTCTTAAAATATTATTTCCCGGATCCAAGAAAATTAGTAACTCCAATTCATTCTGTTGAAATTAAAACGGATGTTACTGAATTTTTAAAAGAGATTGAAGGAAAAGATTATAAAACAGGCCACGCTATTTTAAATAAACGCGTGAGAGCTTTAGGAGAAAACATTCCGCCTTTAGTGAATGCTTACAGTAACTTATCAAGCACTATGTTATCTTTTGGAACTGCCATTAACCCTACATTTGGTGGAGTTGAAGAAACAGGCATTTTAGTAACGATTGCTGATATTTATAAGAGTAAGTCTGACAGACACATTGAAACTTATTTAAAAGAACTCAGAGAAAGAAAAAACAAAGTTGAAAGTTAAAAGTTGTGAAAGTTGAAAGTTATCAAAATCTAACTTTCTAAACTTCGAACTTTATAACTTTCTAAACTTAAGACAATGGAAATTAAAAACGCTAAATTTTATAAAAGTAGTTCAGACAACAAAGGATGTCCTACTCCCGATAAACCCGAGTTTGCTTTTATCGGACGTAGTAACGTTGGAAAATCCTCGTTGATTAACATGCTTTGCAATCAAAAAGATTTAGCTAAAACGTCTTCAAAGCCTGGAAAAACACAACTTATCAATCATTTTATTATTGATGATAAATGGTACTTAGTAGATTTACCTGGTTATGGTTATGCTAAAACCAGTAAAACTAACTTAGATAAATTTGAAGCTTTAATTAGTAACTACATTACTAAACGTAAAAATTTAATCTGTGTTTTTATTTTAATTGACAGCCGTTTGGAATTACAACCTATTGACGGAGAGTTTATGGTATGGTGCACAGAACAAGAAATTCCTTTTTGTTTGGCATTTACTAAAATTGATAAACTAGGTAAAAATCAATGGGCTAGTAATTTTGCGAAATACAAAAAACGCTTAATGGATTATTGGGGAGAAGTGCCGCAAACCTTTGAAACCAGCGCCGAAAAACGACAAGGCAAAGAAGCTATCTTAAATTACATAGAAGAAAACATGCAGTATTTTATTCCTCCTCCAAAAGGAGCAAAATCTGATAACGACGAAGGTTAACATGGCAGCTATCGTATCTGAATGGCAATTACTTCAAAATAAATTAAAAGAACGTTTTGGTGCAGAAATGGATCACGACGCTATTTTATTTATGATTGGATTACAGGAATTAGATAAACCTTATCGCAAATACAAAAAAGACGAGAAACTTGAAATCATGCACATTGGTGTTTGCACCGTGTTAATGCCTTATGGATTTTATGAATACAAAGGCAGAGATGATGAAGATTGGCCTCACTTTGAACTGAAAGAAAGCATACCCCATTTGGATGCAAAACAACAGAGCAAACTCATGAGCGATGCTTTAGTTGAATATTTCAAGAAAACAGGATTCCTAGAGGATTAATCACATAACGTTATTTTACCTTTTGTACTTTTTTCTATTAAAATAGCGCACAACTATTTATATTTATCTATCTAAATAAAAAACAATGAAACATAAATCATTACTATCCATTCTTGCTTTAGCATCATTAACGATGACGTCTCAAGTAAGCACAAAAACAAACACAGCATCAGCCAATAAAACGGCGGCTAAACCAACTGCCAATACTCCAAAATTATTACAAACAGTGGCAAAAGTTGGAAATGAAATTGTTATCCCTTACAAAAAATATGTATTACCAAATGGTTTAACCATTGTGGTGCACGAAGATCACTCCGACCCAATTGTGTATGTTGATGTAACTTACCATGTGGGTTCAAACAGAGAGCAACAAGGCCGTTCGGGATTTGCACACTTTTTTGAGCACATGATGTTTCAAGGTTCTAAAAACGTAGCCGATGAACAACACTTTAAAATTATTACCGAAGCTGGTGGAACATTAAATGGTTCTACTAATTCTGATAGAACAAACTATTTTGAAACTGTACCATCTAATCAATTAGAAAAAATGTTGTGGTTAGAGGCAGATAGAATGGGCTTTTTATTAGACTCTGTAACTCAGAAAAAATTTGAAGTACAACGTGCTACTGTAAAAAATGAGCGCGGACAAAACTACGATAACCGCCCTTATGGTTTAGTTGGTGAAAAAACAGGTGAGGCTTTATTTCCAAAAGGTCACCACTACTCTTGGACAACCATTGGTTATATCGAAGATTTAAATCGTGTGGATGTAAACGACTTAAAACGTTTCTACATGCGTTGGTACGGACCTAATAATGCTGTATTAACTGTATCGGGTGATGTAAAAACAGAAGATGTCGTGAAATTAGCAAATAAATATTTTGGTTCTATTCCTCGCGGACCTGAAGTAAAAAACATGGCTAAGCAAGCTGCGGTTTTAACTGAAAACAGATACATCTCCTACGAAGACAACGTAAAATTCCCAATGTATAAAATCACATATCCAACTGTTGCCTCTATGGATAAAGATGAAGTAGCATTAGATGTTTTAGGAGAAATTTTATCTTCTTCAAAAAGCTCTCCATTATATAATACATTTATCAAATCTCAAAAAGCAGTATCGGCTAATGCTTATAACTACAGCCGTGAGCTAGCCGGACAATTTGAAATTATGGTGCGAGCTAATGCAGGAACTAAATTAGCAGATATTGAAACGATGTTAAATCAATCATTAGCAGAATGGGAAAAAACAGGCGCTACGGATGATGATATTAAAAAATACAAAGCGTCATACCAAAGTGATTTATACAACCGTTTGGCAACTGTGCAAGGTAAAGGTGCGCAATTAGCAGCTTACCAAACCTATGCTAACAATCCAAATTATTTGAAAACCGAAATGGCAAATAATTTAAAAGTAACTAAAGAAGATGTAATGCGTGTGTATAACACTTACATCAAAGGAAAATTTGGTGTGGTATTAAGCTGTGTACCAAAAGGAAAATCTGATTTAGCTGCTAAAGCGGATACATGGAAAATGTATGATAGAACGATTGAGCAAGAAAGTGCTGAATACAAAAACTTATCATACACTGAACCAAAAGATAATTTTGTTCGCAGTAAAATCCCTGTTGCGCAAGCTTCTAAATTAGTGCCATTACCAAACTACTGGACATCTAATTTAACGAATGGTATTAAAGCCATTGGTATTAACAACAATGATATTCCAAAAGTAAATATCCAATTCAGTATGCCAATTGGTCACCGTTACGAAGCGGCTAACAAAGCGGGTATCGCAGTTTTATTAACGTCTTTATTAGAAGAGTCTACTCAAAAACACAGTGCCGAAGAAATTGAAAATAAATTAGAACGTTTAGGTAGTGATGTTTCGTTTTATGCAAACGATAACGAAATTGTAATGACGGTTTCAGCCTTAAAACAAAACTTAGACTCTACTTTAAAAATTGCCGAAGAAATGTTGTTTATGCCTAAGTTTGATCAGGAAGATTTTGACTTAGTGAAAAAAGAACAAATGGACGGTATTGCCAACCAAGCAACTCAAGCAACGGCTATTGCTGGTAATGTATTTAGCAAATTATTATACGGCACTGAATTAACAGTTGCTTTACCATCAAGTGGTACTGCCGAATCTGTTGCTTCTATTACTTTAGATGATGTAAAAAACTACTACAAAAATTTCTCTGGCTTTAATGCGGTGTTAGCTGTAAGTGGCGATATTGACCAAGCTTCTGCTTTAAAGAAATTAAATTTCTTAAGTAAATTACAATCAGCGGGTACAATGCCTTTAGCTAAGTACAGATTACCTGAGATTGATAAAACACGTATTTATTTCGTTGATAAAAAAGGTGCGCCTCAATCAGAAATCAGAGTTGGTAATTTATCATTAGCTTATGATGCAACTAATGAGTTCTTTAAATCAACTATTATGAACTATGCCTTTGCTGGTGCATTTAACAGCCGCGTCAATTATATTTTACGTGAAATTAAAGGTTATACATACGGTGCTCGTGGTGCATTTTACGGAAACAAATTTGTTGGTCCGTATATGATTAATGCCGGTGTAAGAGCAAACGCAACAGATAGTTCAGTAGTGATTATAATGGATGAATTAAAAAAATACGCATCAACTGGTGTAACTGCTGAAGAATTAGATTTCACTAAAAATGCGATGGCACAAGCGGATGCATTAAAATACGAATCGCCAATGCAAAAATTAGGATTTGTAAAACGTATTATTGATTTTGATTTGGATAAAACTTATGTAGCTAAACAAGGCGAAATTATTAAAACAATTACTAAAGTGGAGATTGATGAATTAGCGAAAAAGAATTTACCTTACAACAATATGATCATCTTAGTTGTTGGTGATAAAGCATCTAACTTCGAAAAACTATCTAAGCTTGGCTATGAGATGGTTGAATTGGATGCAAATGGAAATAAAGTTAATTAGACATAAGTTTTGAAAGTTGGAAAGTTTAGAAAGTTGAAACATTATATAACTTTCTAAACCTTTTAACTTTCAAACTTTTAAACTACAGTAAATGAATATAGGAATTGTATGTTACCCAACATTTGGAGGTAGTGGCGTGGTGGCTACTGAATTAGGAATTGCATTAGCTCATAAAGGACATAAGGTACATTTTATTACCTACTCTCAACCATTTAGATTAAATCAGTTTAACGAAAACTTATTTTATCATGAGGTTAACGTAAACGACTATCCTTTGTTTGACTACCAACCTTATGAAAGTGTGTTGGCTAGTAAAATTGTGGATGTGGCTATTTACGAACGTTTGGATGTATTGCATGTGCATTATGCTATTCCTCATGCCTCTGTAGCTTATTTAGCGCAACAAATTTTAAAGTCTCGTAAAATTAAGTTACCATACATTACTACTTTGCATGGTACGGATATTACCTTAGTGGGCCAAGATCCATCATTTGAACCAGTGATTTTCTTTTCCTTAAATAACAGTAATGCTATTACTTCAGTATCTGAAAGTTTAAGAAAAGATACTTTAAAGACCTTTAAGATTGCTAATGATGTGAAGGTGATTCCTAACTTTATTAAAATTGAGGATTACGAAAAACATGAAGTAACGCATTGCCACCGTAAAAATTTTGCAGCTCCTCACGAAAAAATATTAATCCATGTCTCTAACTTCCGTAAAGTGAAACGTGTGGAAGATGTATTACGCTCTTTTGATATTGTGAGAAAAGAAATTCCTTGTAAATTAATTTTAGTAGGTGATGGACCAGAGCGACCAGCCATTGATAAATTATGCAGAGAATTAAATACTTGTAATGACATTATCTCGGTTGGTAAAATAGCCAACCCACAAGAAGTATTAGCTATTGCCGATGTATTTGTGCTACCATCCGAAACCGAAAGTTTTGGTTTATCAGCCTTAGAAGCGATGGCCTCTAAAATACCTGTGGTATCTTCTGATACAGGTGGTATACCAGAATTAAACGTACATGGCAAAACAGGCTACATGAGTAAGGTGGGTGATTACGAAGACATGGCAAAAAACATCCTTACTTTATTATCTGATGAAAACAAATTGGCGCAATTTAAAGCCAATGCATTTGAGCAAGCTAAAAAGTTTG
This sequence comes from Sphingobacteriaceae bacterium, assembly GCA_037440045.1. Taxonomy (GTDB): domain Bacteria; phylum Bacteroidota; class Bacteroidia; order B-17B0; family Aurantibacillaceae; genus UBA4416. The sequence goes on along the minus strand of JBBIUW010000008.1, from coordinate 6,787 downwards.
ATATTAATGTGATTTTACCTCAGTACGAAAAATTATACGAAGAAGTAATTAAAGCTGGTATATAGACCTGACAAATCTTTGAAACAAACACAAAACCGTTGAGCTATGCTTAAGACCATTGTCCTCGATTGTATAATTATTTTTAGCATGATAAAATGGAGCATTTATTGGACTACAAGGGTCTAAGTCAAAATCACCTAATTTTTTCACTAACTCTGGTGGAGTTAACCATTCAACTTTTGTATTAATGGAACGTTCAAACGATGTATTCATTGTTTTAATTTTCTACAAATATTAGATCAATTTTTGACTCAAACAAGCGTAACATTATCATAATCAATAATTTACACATAAGATCTTGATAAAGATACACTTAGAATTATATCTTGAGAAAGCACTTAGTTTACTTACAAAAGATAGAGTATAGTAGATAAAATATTTAATTAATTTGAATTAGTATATTTACAATCAGGCATAACTATAATGAGTATCAAATTAGAAATAATATCAATCGCTTTACTAGAAGATTACAAAAAAAATATTCCAGATAATATATCGGATACTTTTGAAAAGTTAACTGATGCAGAAATATCTACTGATAATTTTAGTTTTTACACTTCTGTATCGTCTGTTTTTTCAAGTAAAATAGAGGGAGAAGCTATCGAGTTAGACAGCTATATTAAACATAAAAAATTCGGCATAGAGTTTCTTCCTGATTATACAAAAAAAATTGATGATTTATATAACGCCTATATCTTTGCAAAAGAAAATAATCTAAATGAGATAAATATTTCAGAAGCACACAAATTATTAAGTAAACATATTGTGTCTGTTCACAAACAAGGGAAAGTTAGAACTCAAAACATGTATGTTTCTACTCCTGATGGAAAAATAGAGTATGTAGCAGCTACGCCATTTGAGGTGCCAACAGAAATGTCAAAATTTTATAATGATGTTCAAATTCTACTGAAATCAAATTTAACCATTGAGGAAACTTTCTACTTTGCTTCTATGATTCATCTTGTGTTTGTTAAAATACATCCATGGAATGATGGTAACGGCAGAAGCGCTCGTTTAATTGAAAAATGGTTCATAGCTCAAAAGTTAGGAGAAAAAGCTTGGTATATCCAAAGTGAAAAAAACTATTACCAAAATCATCAAACATATTATAAAAACATAAGACTATTAGGGTTAGAATATAATGCTCTTGATTATTTACAGTCTTTGCCATTTTTATTAATGCTTCCAAATTCATTAAGTATCTCAAATTAAGTGCTAAATTATTTGGGCGCGTAAAAAAGAAAAAGTCCCTCATTATTTTTATTACGAATTAATGAAACAATTAAATGGCGACAAGCAAATGAAAGATGTTTGGAAATTACCTGCTATTTCTCCTTGGGAAAAATCACAGGGTAAACATCCAACACAAAAACCATTATCTGTTTTAACACGTTTAATATTAGCATCTACAAAACCTGATGCTTGGATTTTAGACCCATTTACAGGTGCAAGTACAACAGGGATTGCAGCCAATTTAGCAAACAGACGTTTTTTAGGTATAGACCAAGAACAACAGTTTTTAGATATTAGTAAAAAGAGAAAGCTAGAAATAGAAAACTCTAAAACTGCTGATTTATACAGAGAAAAAATAAGTGGTTTTAATGACAAAAAGGAATTTAATTTATTTCTTAACTCCGAACCTGAACCTGAAATTAATGTAGCCCTTGGTTTTTACCGTTCAAAAGCTTTACCTGAAATTGAAAACCAAAACAAATTCTATTTTCATGCTATTGAAAAAGACAATACTGTAAAAGATTTTCCAACTGGCATTTTAGGTGCTAAAATATTATTTATTTATTCAGGCGGAAGAAATACCAAACAAAGCTTTACAGGCTATTATGCTAACATTAAAAACATTCAATTAAAGCATAAATCAAAAATCAAAGGCAAGGAAAATTCACCTACAGAATTTTATTACGAAGTTGAATTAGAAAGTAATTTCAAGAAAAATAAAAAATTATCTGCTCAGTTAAATCCGAAAGAATTACTACATAACTCAGATAAGAAAAACCTTGATTTGTTTAAAAACTTTTTGCCTGCATTATCTACACTAAGCAAAGTGATGCAAGCCAACGCAATCGAATCGCTTTAATACCTTAATTAAAACCATGCTTGTAATTTAAAGGCGATAATTAATTATTAACCTTTAAAAACAAAGTAAAATGGAAATCGTAATCTTATCGCAAGACGCTTATCAAAACTTAATCACAAGAATTGATAGCCTAGACAAACTGTAAAACAATTAGTTTCGCCAACCAGTGAAAAGTACATTAACAACAATGACTTTTTAAAGAAACTACAAATCTCAAAAAGAACAGCCCAAACTTGGCGTGATGAAGGGAAAAATTCTTTCTCTCAAGTTGGTAACAAAATTTACTATTTAGAATCTGATATTGAACATTTATTGAAAGAGCATTACATAAAAGCTTTCCGAAATAGAATTAAATAAGACCTCTAAATCATCAAACAAAAATCCGACCTCATTGAAGTCGGATTTTAATTTATGAAAAAAATCTATTTAAAGAGGCGACAAATGCTTTCTTGCAGGCTTTTCGCATTCTTCAAAAATAGTACCTGCTAAATACGGTTCTAGCCTTTTAAAATCGGTTGTTTTAATGTAGTAGTTACCAAGGGCGGTATACAATTTAGTTTGGTCTAATACAGTTTCTTTAGTGTAGTACTGTTTCATATCATCAATCAACATAAATGATAATGCCTCATCTACTTTGCGTTTGCTTTTATACCATTTCAACGTTTCCATATTTTATTTTTTTTAAAAGTAAGTTTTTACTGCAAATTCAAATTGATTGATAAATATGTGTTTGAATTCAGTTATATTATTTTGCTCATAAAATAACAACATGGCTTTTTTGTATTCAATAGAATCAACAGTTCTAAAAGAAATAGGGCAATAGTTATTATTAATTAATAAAGCATTACTAATAATTCGGGCAGTTCTTTTGTTTCCGTCGCCAAAGGGTTGTATGTATGAAATTAAAATCAGTAACAGTAATGCTTTCTCAAAAACGTTTTCACGCTCGTTTACCAATAAACACATATCTTCCAATGCCTCTTTAATTTGAAACTCATTATCCAAAGGTGTGTAGTTAGTACCCGAAATACCTACACGGCTTTTTCTAATATTTCTATCAACTCCTAATTCTTTAATCAATATACTATGTATCGCTTCAATTTTACCAATACTTAATGGATTAATGTATGACGGATTCTCAATAATAAAATCCAAAGCTTCTTTGTGATTTAACAACATAACCGCATCATCTTTTCCTTTGCCTTCTGCGGTAATTTTTTCTTTTAATAATCGTTCTGTTTCTAAAAGTGAATAGGTGTTTCCTTCAATCTGTGATGACTTCCAACTTAAATCAATAGCCAATCGCTCCAATTCTTTTTTATACTGTAACTCAGATAACTTAGAACTATTTGCCTTAAATATATTTTGAAGATTTGTTAAATGCTGAATTTCATCTTTTGTAAATAGACTAACATTTTTCAAATCTTGTTTTATTAATAATGAATTGAAACGCTCTTTAATTTTACGTTCATCAATTTCTTTTTCAAAGTAACGATTGATATTTGTTGGATAAAATAATTGATAGGCAATTGTAGTACGGTATTTTGTTCCCTTACCATTACCTTCTGTAATAATTAAATTATCTAAAATTAATTTTGTTAGAATTCGTTTTACAGTGGCATAAGCCATCTCAGAATTTAATCCGTCATGAATTTCCTTAGACGATAACGATGGGTTTTCGTGTATAAATTCAAGAATATCTTTAGTTTTATCTTTTGACATTAATGCAAATAAAGCTCAATATAAATCTATTTAAAGCTCAAATTTAATAAAAATGAGCCGTAAAATTCGAAAAATGAGCTTTATTTTAATTTTAAGCTCAAAATAAAGACAAATAGAGCTCATTTTAGTAGTGTTTTGAGCTACAAACTAAGTTTACTGTTTACACTTAGCTAAACTCTCCTTAATTTGTCTTTCTTCTTTAAGGGTTGCAATTTCTTTAGTTAAGGCTAAGTTATAATACTCAATAGCTTTAGTATTGTTTTTGCGAGCTGCGTAATAATTTCCTAAAATTTGGTACATATAATAACTCTCAGGATTGGAACGGATGAAAGCATTTTCAAACTTTGGAGATAAAACAATGTTATCAGAAGCCTTGGTAATAAACTGGATGTAATGTTTTAAATTTTTAAAATGCAAAAAGTTTTGATAAGCTTCTGTTTTCAAAAACGGGTCGGCAGCAATGGTTAAGCTGGCTACATTAATATCTTGTTGTGTACTGATGGCTTGAGCTTTAGCAAACACGCTATCTAAATTATAACACACAAACTCCCCACACTGAAAAGGATTGGCACTCACCCACATTAATTTATCTTGTGGTTTAAAAATAACAGCATGGTGTGCTAATAATTGGTTTAAAGATTTTTCATTGGTCATACCAATGTTTCTATCGTTCAATCCTTTTTGGTTTCTTAAAATCGCTGCTACTTGCGTGTAGTTTACAGTATCGCTATTAGCTAACAATTGCTTTAAGCGAATGCTACGGTACAACGATGAACTTTCTATTTGGTTAGTTAAGTTAGCAATATCGTTTTGGTAATCTGGTCCTTGGTAATGGTTAGGGCAAATAATTTGGTTGGAGTTTGGCACTTCGTACACATCCATTTTTTCAGGAGATTTTTCGATGCTCACCGTTTTATTATCAAAAGCACTACCAATTAAAATACTTTCAGATACAAACACGTCTCGCTTTTTAGCAATGGCAATGGCTTCTTTAATATTTGACGCGTATTGCAAAATCTCGCGCGCCAATAAAGCAATAGGTGTAGCGGCATCTGTTGGGATAGAACTTTTAGCGGCGTTAATAGTAACCGTTAAGCCTTTATCATTCATGCCACTGCAAGCACCAATAAAACCACTCCAAGTAACGGTTGCAAACTTATATCCTTTTGCAGGGTTGGTAAATTGTACAATTTTATTTTTCGCGAAATCATCTCCGCTATAAAAATCAAAATTACGTCCTACTAATAATTTGCCATCTGCACTTTTTTTATCCCACACCGAAAAAGACGTACAACCAACTACCATGTTTTTATCTTGCAAAGCATGACCAATATCATGCGCGCCGTGATAGTTTAAAATACGGTGATACTTTGGTGCAATAAAATCATACTTATCATTGGCATATTTTGAAATTCCTAAAATTTCTTCTTTGTACTCTTCTGTAATATGATCTGGTAAATGACGATTGAAATAACCTACAAAGTATATTAAAAACTTCAGATAGTTTAAATTAGGAACCAAAATTTGTATTTGTCTAAAAAAAGCTTCTTCCTGAAAATCGTGCAGTTCTTTAGTCAGCATTCCATTGGCAATGCCTCTTTCGTAACCATCACCTTCTACATACAATTCCCACAAACCACTTTTATGTTGGCGCAACCAATTATGATTCACCTTATAAAAATTGGGAGCCACTGTTTCACGTTTCCAACTTAATGTGGTGTCGTTTTTTATAACAGGCACATCAATTTGCACTGCAATAATAAAGTAGATAAAAAAACCAACTAGTAGGATGGTAAATACTAATAAGGTTCTTAATACTATTTTACGGAGTTTGCGCATGGTTTACAGAAGAACAAATTTAAGGAAAAACTTTTAATGGAACACTGATAAGGCTAATGCTTATGATTAATTGTGATTTTAAGTATAGAATATTTAACCACACAGAAACATAGTATTTGTAGAAGTAGAAGGAAGAGATAGAAAACACGTTTTTTCATAGAGTGTTGTATGAATAGAACTCAGATGACGCTGATGCTTATGATTAATTGTGAATGTCAGTACCTTTAATCACACTTCGACTCCGCTCAGTGTGACAACATGGAAGCAAGTTAGGATTTAATTGTCAGTTCGAGCGTAGTCGAGAACTAGACACATCACCACTTCTCGATATGCCTCCTTCGTCGGCTACTCGAAGTGACATAAAAAAGCCCCTCGAAATTAATCGAAGGGCTCCTTATAATAATTGAACTATTATTTAATAATAGAAGCTCTTAAAGCATAAATTTTTTCAGAGATAGATTTGAAGTTTGCTTCTTTTAAATCTTTAGCATCTTTAATCGCATCAATCTCAGTATGAATTTTCTTTAACTCATCGTTTAAAGCAGCGCACTCTTTTTTGTCTTTGTAATCATTTAATAAATCAGTTAGGTTTTTTAAATAAAAACGTTGATCCCATAAATGTTTGTATGCTTTTTCTTTCACAGCAGCATCTTTTACGCCTTCAGTGATTTTACAAGTTAAATATAAACTCTCTACCCAAGAACCTGCAAATACTGAAGAAGCAGTATACACGCGCTCATTAGTTCTTAAATAAGAATCGCTCTTTACAAAAATTTCATCTAAAATAGTTAATAATGAATCTCTGTTAGATAAGTTTTTCTCAGCACGTTTTCCAACCATTTGATCTACTGCACCTTTTAAACCTAAAGCATCAGATGTAGTAACTACAGTTTTCATATATTTTAATACATCTTCTCCTTTATTATTTACCATCGCATAAGACATATCAATATTAAATACACCTAAAGCTAAAGCTTTTGCAAACTCTGATGAAGCTGCTAATTGTTTTTTAGCGTCAACTAAAAACGCATTATTATAATCAACTCCCCATTTAGATAATTCATCAATACTTCC